>CAIWXH010000046.1 GCA_903916565.1 uncultured Oscillochloris sp.
ACAAGCTCGTTTGGGGCGCGCTTGGCGGCAACCTGGGGCCAACCTACACCTCTCGCGGGGCGCGCACGGTGCAGCAGGAGTTGTTCGGCGAGCGCTCGGGCAAGCCTAGCCGCTTCTACTACTCGGCCCGCCTGGGGTTACAGGCGCTCGTCTTTGCCCTCCTCTTCGGCGTGCCCATGGGCGTGCTGGCCGCGCTGCGCCAAAACACCTGGGTTGACTACAGCATCTTGCTCATCTCCACCTTCTTCGCCTCGCTCTCGACCTTGATTGTGGGCTTCCTGCTGGTGCTGATCTTCGCCGTGGGGCTGAACTGGTTCACCGTCATCCCCGACTGGAAAGACCCGCTCAAGCCGTGGATTTTGCCGACCATCGCGCTGGGCGCCACCTCGCTGGGCTTTATGACCCGCCTGACGCGCTCGAGCGTGCTGGAGGTGAAGCGCCAGGATTATGTGCGTACCGCCCGGGCCAAGGGTCTCGGCGATCAAGTGGTCATCTGGCGGCATATGCTCAAAAACGCCATGATCCCGGTGATCACGATCATCGGCCCCATGGCCGCCGGGCTGCTCGTCGGCACCCTGTATATCGAAATCATCTTCCAGGTGCCGGGGATGGGCTCGTTGCTGGTTGAGGCGATTGGCAAGCGCGACTACTCGATGATTATGGCCGGCTCGCTGGTCTTTGTCTTCTTCCTGGGGATTGCCAACCTGCTGGTCGATCTCGCCTACGGCGCAGTTGACCCGCGCATCTCGTACAAGTAAAGGGCGGCGCGTTATGGCGACGACGGTTAGCACGCGCAACAAGGCCGAGCGCCTTGACCTCACCAGCACGAAGCCGCGTAGTCTTTGGGGCGACGCACGACGCCGCCTGCTGCGGAACAAGGCCGCCGTGATCGGGATTGTGGTGGTGATCCTCTACATCCTGATCGCGATCTTCGCCCCGCTGCTGGCACCGAAAAACCCGGTCGAACAGACAGCGCGCAACAGCCTGCGCCCGCCGGTCTGGGTCACCGATAACCCGGAGCGCCAGCCCAACCCCGAGAACTGGCTCGGCACCGACACCAATGGGCGCGATATTTTCTCGCGGCTGCTCTACGCCACCCGGATCTCGCTGATCGTGGGCGTGGCACCGCAGGTGATCATTCTGGCTATCGGCGTCACCATCGGCCTCGTCTCGGGCTTCGTCGGCGGCTGGCTCGATAACCTGCTGATGCGCTGCACCGAGATCATCGCCTCGTTCCCCGACTTGCTTTTCATCATCACGCTGAGTATCGCCTTTCGCGACAGTTGGTTTGGCAAAGCCTTCAATGGCCTGCTGCTGATCTTTGTCGCCCTGGCAATCATCAGTTGGACGGGCCTCGCCCGCCTGGTGCGCGGCCAGGTGCTCTCGCTGAAAGAGAAAGAGTTTGTCGAGGCGGCGCGGGCGCTCGGTGTGCCGACGCGCACGATTCTGGCCCGCCATATTCTGCCCAACACGCTCGCGCCGATCATCGTCGCGACCTCGTTCAGCATCCCCGGCATGATTCTCGCTGAGGCCATCCTGACGTTTCTCGGCGTCGGCATGCGCTCCTCGGTCGAGCCGAGCAACCCCTTCCCCACCAGCCTGGGCCAGATGATGAACGAGGGCTACAACAATCTGAGTTCTGGCCCTTGGATGCTGTTCTTTCCGGTGGTGATGATCTCGCTACTGGTGCTGGCCTTCACCTTCGTCGGCGATGGCCTGCGCGATGCGCTCGATCCGCGTGACAGCGGGGAGTAGCTACTCCCGTTCGCCGAAGATCGCCCGCCCGACGCGCACGATGGTGGCACCCTCGCTGATGGCGACCGCGAAGTCGTCGCTCATGCCCATCGAGAGTTCGGCCCACGTGGCGGTCGGGAAGCGGCGGGCCAGTTCGTCGCGCAGTTCGCGCAAGGCGCGGAAGGTGGGCCGCGCCGCCTCGGGGTTGGGCACCATTGGCGCGACGGTCATGAGGCCGCGCACTTCAAGCGAGGGGCAGGCCAGCACGCCTTCGACCGCAGGCAACAGGGCGGCAAGCGCGGCACGGTTCGCCACACCGCCCTGAAGGTCGAAGCCCTCTTTGCTGGCTTCGCCGCTGACGTTGACCTGGAGCAGAATGGGGAGTCGCTGGTCGGGGGCGACGTGGCGGGCCAGCGCCTCGGCCAGACGCAGGCTGTCTACCGAGTGGACGAGGTCGAACAATTCGGCGGCGGCACGGGCCTTGTTGCGCTGAAGGTGGCCGATCAGGTGCCAGCGCACGCACGGGTGCAACTCGACGAGGGCATTGATTTTGGCCTGGGCCTCCTGCACACGGTTTTCGCCCACATCGGCAGCACCGGCGGAAACCACCTCGGCCACCAAGGCGGCAGCATGGGTCTTGGTGACGGTCACCAGCGTCACCTCGGCGGGGTCACGGCCAGCCTGACGGGCAGCCTGGGCGATGCGTGCGCGCACGGCGTCGAGACGCTCGGCGATGCTGCTCATGGCGTCTTGGTTTCAATGACAATTAGGCGCTGCTCGACGGGCGCGTCGGGGGGCAGATTGGTGATAAGAATGAGGCCGCGACCTGTGGGCAGGGGCACGGTCAACTCAAGGGGCGTATGCTCACCCGGCTTGAGGGTCGCGCTGGCCCCGCCACCAGCAATGTAGCTGACCCCGGCGCTGTCGCGCAGCTCGAAGGCACTGATTGGCGCGGCAACGTCGCCCTGGCTAATATTCGTGACCTCGCCGACGACCAACAGACCACCCTCGGTGGGGCGCAGCTCGCGCACCACAACGCGCAGGCGCGGTGTCGTGACGAAGGACTCGACGGGTTGGCCGGAGTTGCCTGCGCCCAAATTCGTCAGGAGATTGCGGGCGGGCTGTTGGAGGGCGGTCGGCAAGGTGCCAAGCTCAAACTTGGGCAGCGTGAGCTGCGGGTTGAAACCGACGGGGATGGGCTGGGCCGCAAAGACTTGGCGCAGCGCCTCGGTGCCGGCGAGGTGGCCCCATATACTGAGCAGAATGAGCAGGATGGCGCAGATTGCGCCCCAGAGCCACATCGGCACCCCGCGCGAGCGTTCCTCCGCCATAGACCCCTCTATATAAGGTAGGACAAGGTTTCAGGTGCCGGGTTTCAGGTTTCAGTCCGAGCGCAGCCGAAAGCCCTGCGCGTGCCCAAATTGTAAAGCATCCACAACCCTTGTCTAGTGAGCAAAACCCTGACGATTCAGTGGCACGCTCATTCTACCGCCAGAGCCAGCGCTTGACAATCATTTAACAATCCGCTACACTCGCCCCTCGTTCCCCTGCGCTGGTGTGCATCGTCGTTTCTAGGTGTGACGCCCCGCTGTCGTGCCGGTACGCGCACAATTTCTCACGGTTTAGCGACGATACTTCCCGATGTCAGGGATCACGACCCCGAAAGGGGGTGTTTAGTGCCGTCATGTTCGCCGGTATGTGTGCATACAGTTTGGGCTGGCAACCCACCGCTACAACCAACGCACGACTCGCAGTGACAGCAGATGCTCTGTTGTTAGACGTTACTTAGGAGTAACCCCCGTATGAAGCGTTCGCTCAGTCTTCTGATGCTGGTAGCCCTCCTGACGGCCCTGTTGGCCGCCTGTGGTGGTGCCCCGGCAACCAATCCCACGATCACCCCCGCCAAGCCCTCGACAGAAGCCCCAACCGTGGCCGCGACCACGGGCGTGACCGGGACGACCACCGTGTCTGAAACCGGCACCGTGACTGAGACCGGCACCGTGACCGGGACGACCACCGTGACCGCGACCGGCGAGCTGACCGCGACCGGCGAGTTGACCGCGACCGGCGAGCTGACCGCGACCGGCGAGCTGACCGCGACCGGTGAGCTGACCGCGACCGGTGAGCTGACCGCGACCGGCACCGTGTCCGAGACCGGCGAGCTGACCGCGACCGGCGAGCTGACCGCGACCGAGGCGCTGACCACGACCGCCGCCGAGCCGATCAGCGACTACATTAAGGCGCTCGCCGCCAAGATCACGCCCGAGATCGCCACGGCGCTCGGCACGGTCAAGATCGCCTCGCAGACCCCGCTCTCAGGTGACCAGGCCGCCCTGGGCACCGGCATCCGCAACGGCGCCGAGCTGGCCGTTGGCGAGGTTGCTGCGGCGCTGAAGCTGGCGGGCGTGAAGGTTGAGCTGGCACCCTTCGACGACCAGGCCAAGCCTGAGGTCGGTTCGGCCAATGCGAAGAACATTGTCTCGACCCCCGAAGTGCTCTGCGTGGTCGGCCACCTGAACTCGGGTGTGGCCCTGGCCTCGCTGCCCGACTACAAGAATGCCAACCTGCCGATGGTGAGCCCGGCCAACACCAACCCGAATATCACCGAGGGTGGCTACAACGTGGCCTTCCGCGTGGTGGGCCGCGACGATGTGCAGGGCACCGTGGGCGAGCAGTTCGCCCGCGATAAGTTGGCCGTCAAGTCGGTCTACATCATCCACGACACCACCTCGTACGGCCAGGGTGTGGCCGAGTTCTTCCGCCAGGCCGCTGAGAAGGACGGCATCAAGGTGCTAGGCTTCGAGGGCACGGAAGAGAAGAGCGACTTTTCGGCTATTCTGACCCCGATCCAGGCCGCGAACCCTGACCTGATCTACTTCGGTGGCCTCTATCCCCAGGCTGGCCCGCTGTTCCGTCAGGCCCGCGACCGTGGCATCACGGCCAAGTTCCTTGGCCCCGACGGCCTCGATAGCCCCGACCTGGCGAAGCTGGCCGGTGACGCCGTCGAGGGTATGAACTACACCTCGGTGGCTGCCCCGGTGAGCCAGTTCCCCAAGGCCGCTGAGTTCGCCACGGATTACGAGACCGCCTACAAGGGCCCGGCCACGCCCTTCGCGGCCCAGTCCTACGACTCCGCCAACCTCTGCGCCTCGGCCATCCTGACCGCCGCCGTAGAGGCCAAGGGCAAGCCCACCCGCGCCCAGGTGCTCGCCGCGCTGAAGAGCCTGCCCAACCTGAGTGGCATCACCGGCGACTACAAGTTCAACACCAAGGGTGACCCCGAGACGGCGACCTACTTCGTGCTACAGGCCAATACGAAGGACTGGAACGCCAACACGCTCGTCGAGCGGCTGGCAATCCCCGCCCCTACCTCTAAGTAGACCACACGGACGGGAGGGGTCGCACCCCCCGCAACTTGCTTTGACCACAGCGCGCGGAAGGGTTCGTCCTTCCGCGCGGTGTAGCACCTGTGAGGGTTATGGCTGCCGATGTAACGCCTCCGACATCCGCTCACGCTGGACGACGGTCAGTTTGGGAGTTGTTACGGACGATTTTTGGCCCAGTGGGCCAGTTGCTGCTTTTTATTGTGGGCAGCGCCGCCGTACTCGGCCTGATTGTGGTGCTGCTGGCCCTCGTGCAGAGCAGCGCACGCCCCGATTTGCTCACGCGGGTGCTGGCGATTTTGCCCCAGGTGATTATTGACGGGCTGGTGCGCGGCTTCCTCTTCTCCACCATCGCCCTCGGCTACACCATGGTCTATGGGGTGCTGGAGTTTATCAACTTCGCCCACGGCGAGATCTTTATGGTCGGCGGCGTGGTCGGCGCAGCGGTCGGCCTCTTTCTGAATAACACGGGCCTGCTTGCCGGAATGCACTGGCTGGTCTTCGTGGTGGTGGTGGTGGGTGCGGGGATGCTCGTCAGCGGCACTTTGGCGGTGACGGTGGAGCGCATCGCCTACCGACCGCTGCGCGGTGCGCCGCGTCTGGTGCCCCTGATTTCGGCGATTGGCGTCTCGCTGGTGCTGCAAGATCTGACTCGCCTGATTATGACCAGCACACCGCTGGGCTTCAACGCCCGCTACAACACGCCCGATTTTGGCAAGCCGCTTACGCTCTTCTCGATGCCCATTGGCGACCGTGCGGTGCCCGTCATCCTTAGCCCCAAGGCGCTGATCTTTATCGTCGCCTCAACGCTCATGCTGATTGGCCTGAACTATCTGGTGAACGCAACCCGCCTGGGCAAGGCCATCCGCGCCACGGCGCAGGACATGCCCACCGCCAGCCTGATGGGGATTAACGTCAACCAGATCGTGGCGCTGACCTTCCTGATCGGCGGCGCGATGGGCGGCGCGGCGGGCGCACTCTTTGGCCTGAATGTGGGCGCGGTCAACCCGTACATGGGCTTCATTCCCGGCCTGAAAGCCTTTACCGCTGCTGTGCTTGGCGGCATCGGCAACATCACCGGGGCGATGGTCGGCGGGATCGTGCTGGGCTTCCTAGAGGCGTTTGTCGCCTCGTACCTCTCGCTCTTCACCAGCGGTGCCTTCTCGGGCGCGGCCTACGCCGACATTGCCGCCTTCAGCATCCTGATCCTCATTCTGATCTTCCGGCCCTCCGGTCTGCTCGGCGAGACGACGACACAGAAGGTGTAGCCAATGGCGACGTCACCCCCTCCGCACAGCGCCTGGGAGCGGCTCCAGGCCAGTCTGAGCCACGGGCCGACGCCCTACGGCTTGCTCGGGCTGTACGCCGCCGCCTGCTCTTGGCTGCTGCTGACCAACCCGCGCACCAACCTGGGCACCGACGTGGTGTTTGTGCTCTTCCTGCTGCTGATTCTGGTGATCTACCGCACGCGGGTCGCACGGGCATTCAAGGTTGCGCTGGCCGTGCTGATGCTCGGCGTTGTGCTGCCGTGCTTCGGCGCGCTCAATCCGTTCTACATTGACGTGGCGACGCAGAGCGGCATTTTCGTCGCCCTGGCGCTTGGCCTGAATGTGGTGGTCGGCTTCGCCGGGCTGCTCGACCTGGGCTACGTGGCCTTCTTCGCCGTGGGCGCCTACCTCTGGGGCATTCTCAGCACGCCGCAGATCACGCTGATCAACGCGGCGTGGAGCCCGGTGCCGCCGCTGATGTTCTACCCATTCATCCTGCTCGGGCTGCTCACCGGCGCGACCTTCGGCGTGCTGCTGGGCCTGCCGGTGCTGCGCCTGCGCGGCGACTATCTGGCGATTGTCACCGTCGGCTTTGGCGAGGTGATTCGCGTGCTGGCGAACAACCTCGACAAGCCGCTGAACATCACCAACGGCTCGCAGGGCATTCGCTCGGTCGAGCGCCCGCCGCTGATGATCGCCGACTTCGTGCGCGGTACGCTCGGCTGGAAGCTCGACGACCAGCAGCTCTACCAGCAGTTCTTCTACTTCACCGTGCTCATCATCGTGCTGATCACCATCACCGCCGTCAGTCGGCTGAAGGGCTCGCACATCGGGCGGGCGTGGCAGGCGATTCGTGAAGATGAGGTCGCCGCGATTGCTCAGGGCATTCCCTTGGTGAAGACCAAGCTGCTCGCCTTCGCCGTCGGTGCCTCGTTTGCGGGCGCGATGGGCGTGGTCTTTGCCTCGAAGCAACTCTTCATCAACCCGCCGACCTTCGACCTGCTGCGCTCGTTCAGCATCCTCTCGATGGTCATCCTCGGCGGCATGGGTTCCATCCCTGGGGTGATCTTGGGTGCCGTGCTGGTGACGATGCTCGACCTCCAGATTTTGCCGCGCCTCGCCTCGGTGCTGCGCGACGCCCAAAAGGCCGGCTTCCCCATTCCAGAAGCCTTCGACCCCACGCAGTACCAGCGGCTGATCTTTGGCCTGCTGCTCATCCTGATGATGATTTTCCGCCCCGAGGGCATTCTGCCCGACGAGCGCCGCGTCGAGGAACTGCGCGAGAGCGATGAGCCAGATGCGCCCGACGAGAACGGTAGCCCGCCGTCAGTCGTGGCGGTGACCGACGCGGGCCGCAAAGCGTGAGGCAAG
>CAIWXH010000047.1 GCA_903916565.1 uncultured Oscillochloris sp.
GGCGCGGCAGCCTGCGGAGCGATGGACATGGCCGGGAATGTGTGGGAGGTGATGGCCAATGATTACCGGAGCTACCCCGCTGAGCGTTACACTCCCCAGAAAGTCTTTACAAATAGGCAGACAGCGGGGCGCGGCGGATCGTGGTATAACGATAGCTCATATGTTCGCTGCGGGGCGCGGGACAGGAACTCCCTCAACTACGGCAGCGGCCTCGACGGTTTTCGTGTGGTGGTTGCCCCTCCGCTCGCGCATTAGTTCTGATTTCTGGCTTCTGACTTCTGGTTTCTGCATACTGATCTCCTGCTTTGTGTAAAGCGTTTTACGTTCGGGTACGCCGAGAACCTGACCGAACGCGCCGTAGGCGCGGATCGCGATTTTTTTTGGAGGGGGGTGGGCCGATGGCAGGCCACATCGAGGCTCCTCCGTCACCCGCACGCGCAACGCCGCCCTATCAGTCTATCGGCTATCGGTCTATCGGTTATCGGCTATAGACAGCAGGGACACTAGTCAGCTACCCACCGCTGAAGCTGGTGGGCTTGCGCCTCACTCGCTCGCAGGAGGCGATACCGAGCGGACACCTTAGCGCGTAGAGCCTCTGGTTTGCCTGGAGAACCAGATCGCGCAGGTAGGTTGGCTGACTTCAACCTCCTGATCAGTCCCGGTGACGGTGCCGCTTGCACGGCCAAGCTGATCAGGCCAGGGTCTTTCGGATGCCGCATTGGGCGGCGCGGGCGATAAACCGTTACCCGGCGGTGCCGGTGCCTTAGCCCGTAGCACAAGTGTACCATATGTGGCGATTTAGCGCAAGTCAATGGGCTAAAGCCGCTAAAGCGGGGCGCTCCTCCCAGCGCTAAAGCTGCTGGGTTTCCGCGCCTAAAGGCCTGCATTCTATGAGTGACGACGTAGACGGCCTCGCAGCCCGACTCAGGGCGCTCTCTCCCGAGGAGCGTGCCCGCTTGCTCGCCCAGGTTGGCATGTCCCCCACCGTGCCCCCCGCCGACATCGGCGTGTCCGGCGATGCCGAGACGGTCCAGCAGGTCAATCTGGCCCCCGGCGGCCACGTGGGGCAGGTCGTCGCCCGCCAGGAGCACCACTACCACGCCGGGAGCGCCGACCTGCCCCAGCGCCGCGCCCGCTACCTGGAACACCTCGCCGCCCAGCAGGACGCGCTGCCCCTCCAGGGCATCGCCGAGCGCCCGGATCGCGGCGAGGGTCTGGCCCTCCACCGCGTCTACACGCTACTGGCAGTGGGGGAGAAAGTCGAACTGGCACGCATTGCTCAGGATCAACCATCCCCCTATTTTCGTGATGGGCAAGTTCCCCTGAAGAGTCCCGATCACAAAGATACATATGGGCAGCTTCTCGATGCCTACCATCCTGACCACGTACTCCCGGATAGGGCGGTTATTCATATGGAATGGCTGGATCAGCTTCGTGCGGATCAGGTAGTAGAGCGTCGCTTCGTCCTCTCCCGCCGCCTCCTGGCGAGCGAAGCTATCACCCGGCATCAGCGCCTCGTTCTCCTTGGCGACCCCGGCAGCGGCAAGTCCACCTTCGTGCGCCACTTGGCCTGGGGCCTGGCTGAACGCGCCCTCCAGGGCGATTCCACCGCCGCCCTGCCCGTGATTCTGCCCCTGCGCACCCTGGCCGGGCACCTGGCGCAGGGCGGGTCGCTGCCGCTGGCGGTGCTGGCATCCCTGCGCGCCGCAATGGCCGAGTGCTGCGTCCAGCAGCCCGATGATCTCCTCGAATCCGCCCTGGCCGCGCCCGCCGCCCTGCTGCTCCTCGATGGCCTCGATGAGGTGCCCCTGGAGGCGACGGCCCGCTCCGCTAACCGGGAGACCACCCTGCGTGCGGTGCAGGCGTTCCTCACCCTCCACCGAGGCACCCGTGCGCTGATCACCTGCCGCACCCGCGCCTTCGATGACGGCCTCCGCGCCGCGCTGGGCTGGCCGGTGGAGACCCTCGCGCCCTTCACGCTGGGGCAGATACGCCACTTCGCCCGCGCCTGGTACGCCGAACTCGCAGCCAAGGGGCAGCTTGCGCAGGCCCAGGCCGACCATCTGGGAGAGGCGCTGCCCGCCGCGATCACCAGCCCGCAGCGGACGCGGCTGCGCGAGATGGCCGAGACGCCCCTGCTCCTGACGATGATGGCCCTGGTGCTGGCCAACGAGGGCGAGCTCCCGCGCGACCGCCCCCAGCTCTACCGGCGCATCCTGCTGCTGCTCCTGGGCCAGTGGGATAAGACCGGCAAGCAGGGCGAGAGCCTGTTCGAGGCGGCGGGCCTGCCCGACTGGGGCAGCGAGCGGATTCTGCCGCTGCTCGACCGGCTCTCCTACGAGGCCCACCGCGACGCCCGCTCCGAGGATGGGCGCGGGCGCATCGGGCGCGGCGACCTCCTCGTGGCCCTGCTCGATTTCTTCACCCATGCCCGCGTCGCGCAGCCGGGCGAGGCGACCCGCGTGGCCCTGGCCTACGTCGAGCAGCGCAGCGGGCTGCTGAGCGCCGACGGGCCGCAGAGCTACGCCTTCGCCCACCTGACGCTCCAGGAGTACTGCGCCGGGCGCTACATCGCCCTCAACGAGGAGCCGCCGCCCGGTAGCAGCCTGCCCCCCGACCCGGTGGCCCTGGCGATGGGCCACCGGGGTACGGACCGCTGGCGCGAGCCGATCATGCTCGGGGCCGGGCTGATGCGCCAGCGCGACCTCGACGCGCTGCTCGGCGATCTGATTGACCGCGAGGGGAAAGATCCGGTCGTCTGGTACCGCGACCTGATCCTGGCCGCCGAGATCGGCAAAGACCGCGACTGGGGCTACCTCGGCACCGGGCGCGTGGTCAAGGTGGCCGCGCACCAGCGGGCGCTGCGCACTGGGCTGGCGGCGCTGCTGGCTGATAGCACCCAGCCCTTACCTGTGGCCGAGCGGGTGCGCGCGGGCTTTCTCCTGGGCGACCTGGACGACCC
>CAIWXH010000048.1 GCA_903916565.1 uncultured Oscillochloris sp.
CCCTCTCCCCCCAGCCCCCTCTCCCAGCGCGGGAGAGGGGGAGCCGAACGCTTCCTACTGCGGAATCTCCCCTCTCCCCTTGTGGGAGAGGGGCCGGGGGTGAGGGGTTTAGCGCGACTTTGCAACCGCCATGTGGCTTGCTCTATCTGGCTTGACTCGCATGACGCAGCGTGTTATACTCACGCTATAACGCAATGCGTTACAGCCTACGCACCATCGCCAAGTATGCTATGATCAGCCCCAAGGTCGTAGGGTTCATCCACATAAGTAATCAGCTTGGAGGGAAGACTATGACAGCACCTGAAGAGATCGAGGTCAACGTTCGGCACATTGAAGAGGAGCCAGCCCTGGAGAATCCGGCGGCGCCGATCTTCGACGTGGTGCGCCGCATGATCCTGGCCGGTTTTGGCGCGTTCGCCCTGACCCGCGACGAGGCCGAGCAGTTCCTTGGTCGGCTGGTTGATCGGGGCGAGATTGCCCAGAAGGACGCCCAGCACCTGATTGACGAGACGGTCGCGAAGTTTCGCACCGTGGCGGTGCCGCCAGTCACAGCGGTCGAGACAAGCGTCAACAACCTCACCAACCAGGTCGAGACCGGCCTTGAGCAGTTGCTCAACCGCATGAACATCCCCTCGAAGCGCGACATCGACGATCTGAGCACCAAGATTGCCCAGTTAGCCACCCGCGTCGAGGAGCTGCGCCGCAACGGCGATACGGTTGCCAAACCGCGTAAGACCGAGGAATAGTCGGCTCGACCCGTGTACCCCGCGCGCCGACCCAGCCTTGAAGCCTGGGTCGGCGCGCTCGCTTGTGAACAGGTTGGCGTTTAACACGGCGTGTTATAATGAGCCGTTGTGCTATTAAAGATCTAAAACCTATGCATCTCATAAAAAAATACGCGAACCGCAAGCTCTATCACACCAATCAGAAGCAGTACATTACCCTCGACGGGATTGCTCGCCTGGTGCAAACTGGTGCGGCGGTGCAGGTTCTCGACAACGAGACCGGCGAAGACATTACCGCCGGCATCCTCGCCCAGGTTGTGCTGGCCGCACGCGGGCGCATCAGCCCCCAGCTACCCACCCAACTGCTGACGGGCCTGATCCAGATTGGCGGCGACACGATCACCAACCTGCGGCGCACCCTGGTCACTTCGATTGGCGGCGCCGAGCTGATCGCGGCTGAGATCGAGCGCCGGATCGACTACCTCGTTGCCACTGATGTCCTGAGCGCCGAGGAGGGCACGCGCTGGCTGCAACTCCTCACCCAGAGTGATTTTGGCCCCGGCCCGGCCCAGCCAAGCGCCACCAGCGAAGTGCCGAGCCGCAACGATGTGGTTAGGCTGCACGCCCAGGTTGATGCGCTCGCCGAGACCATCGAGCAACTCCTCAGACGCTTCGACAGCTAACGAACGCAGGCCGGTACGCGCAGCCACCGCCAACCGGCCCCCACCAGAAAATGGGGCACTATGCAGCGCAGCAAGACCGCCCTTGTCTTGGCCGGAGGCGGGGTCGCCGGGGCAGCCTACGAGATCGGTGCGCTCTGTGCGATTGACCAACTGCTCGATCAGCTCTCGGTGAACGAGTTTGACATCTATGTCGGCACCAGCGCGGGCGGGCTGGTCGCCGCGTGCCTCGCCAACAACATCACGCCGCGCACGCTGCTCTCGGTACTCGACAGCGCGATCCTTGGAATTGAGCAACTCGCGCCGCAGCATCTGTTTGCGCTGAACCTGCCCGATATCCTCACCCGCGCCCGCCGTCTGCCCGCCGCGCTGGCCGACACCATCCGGCGCTTGTTCGGCGAGTGGGGCCATTTCTCGCTGCTCGATCTGGTCGAGGCGCTCTCGGTCGGCCTGCCCACCGGGCTCTACGACACCAGCGGCCTCGACGCATACTTGCGGACAGCCCTGACCATGCCGGGGCGCTCCAACAGCTTCCGCGACCTGCCCCACGAACTCGCCATCGTCGCCACCGAGCTTGACCGCGGCGAGCGGGCCGTCTTCGGCAAGCCGCCCCTGCGCGATGTGCCCATCTCACGCGCCGTCTGCGCCTCGGCGGCGATCCCGCTCTTCTATCGCCCGGTGCGAATTGGCGACCGTGACTACATTGACGGGGGCATTCGCGGCACCGCCAGCCTTGATGTCGCGATTGAGGCGGGGGCCGAGCTGATTGTCTGCATTAACCCGATGGTGCCCTTCGATAATCACGGCCACGCGCCCGGCCAGAGCATCAGCGACGAGGGGATGCAGTTCATCGGCAATCAGGTCTTCCGTACCTTCATCCACGCGGGCCTGCACTACCATATCAAGCAGGTGCGGCGGCGTCACCCCGAGGTTGACATCGTGCTGATCGAGCCGACGAGCAAAGATAATGTGATGTTCGCCGACAATACGATGCGCTATCGCACCCGCATGACTGTCGCTCGCCACGGCTACGAGACGGTCGCCACGCACCTGAATGAGCACTACGGCTACTACCACGAGATGCTGCAACGCCACGGGGTGCAGATTACCAACCAGCGCATCACCAACGACCTCCGCAAGATCGCCGCAGCCGGCGATGATGTGCGCTTGGTGCGCGCCGCCCTCGCCGCTGGCGGCTCGCTGCACACGGTTCCCGCCGACCTCGCGCATACCCTCGCCGAACTCGACCGGCTGCTGAGCCGTCTTGAGCAGGCGCAGACCAGCACCGCAAGCTAGTACAATTTGACTCTCTTGGGTAACAGCGTATAATGAAGCCGTTATAGGGGGAGGTGGCGGAGCGGTTGAACGTGCTCGTCTCGAAAACGAGTAGGGCCTGAAAACCCTCGAGAGTTCGAATCTCTCCCTCCCCGCCAATGGTACTGGTGGCAAGAGGTGTAAATCTCTTTGAGAGATTGAAATTGAAAGCGAATCTCTCCCTCCCCGCCAACACAAAGGACGAAGGCTCAACGCACACGCCGTTGGCCCTTCGTCCTTTATCATTCCTCTAGGCATCACACGGTCGCCGTGGGTGGAGCCGGTGCTGCCGCCTCTAGCTGCGCGAGATATGCGGCGAACACTTTGTTGTAGAGCGCACCGGGGCGGCGCTCGCGCAGCCGCGTAACAGCGTCGGCACCCGACCAACCAAGGTAGGTCAGCATGATGCCAGCCAGCAGCGCCGAGCGATTGTGCCCCATGCCGCAGTGGGTCAGCACCCGATGCCCTTTGCCAATCAGGTTGGCACCAAGCTGCGCCAAGGCGTGAAGCCGTGCGGGGTCTGGCAGCGTGGGCTTATCCTCGAAGGGGAAGAAGAGGTAGATGAGCTGATTTGGCATGCATGGGATGCCCACGTCAAGATCATCATCGAGATCAAACACGACGGAGATTCCATGATCTGCGAGCGATTGCCAGGAGTCGATGTCGGGCGAGATGAAGAGCAGGCCGTGGTCGTCAATTTGAAAGACATCCATCGAGCGCTCCTTCTTCAACGTCTACGCTTGACTGGGCCTAAGATAAGGTTCCAGGTGCCGGGTTTCAGGTCTCAGTCCGAGCGCAACCGAGAACTCTGTGTGGGCCGAAACGGTAACGTAATCCGCGCACCTTGCCCAAATGTGAGCGTAGCACATAACGAACGGGGGCACAGCAGAACTATCGTCGAAGCCTGGCTGTAGTTTACACTGCTGCCATGTGCAAGGAAAGGCGACATTCACAGGATGCCGCCTACGCCCTGCCGATGATGAAATGGAAGGTAAAGCCCGTGAGCCCCATCCACCTGATCCCCACGCTCCAGCAGCGTGACCACCCGCTCGCCGCGTCGGCGCACCAACGCGCGGTGCTGGCCGACCTGGGCCTGCGTAGCTTCGCCGAGGCGGTGACGAGCGCTGGGCACGCGCCGCTGTGCGCCGACCGCATCGAGGTGCTGCAAATCAATGTGGGCAAGCGCTGCAACCAGACTTGTCGCCACTGCCATGTTGATGCTGGCCCAAATCGGAAAGAGGTGATGCCCGCCGCAGTTGTCGAGGCTTGTCTTGGGCTGTTGGAGCAGTCGCGCATTCCGACCTTGGACATCACCGGCGGTGCGCCAGAGCTGCACCCGCAGTTTCGTGAACTGGTCGTGCGGGCGCGGGCGCTTGGCCGCCACGTCATTGACCGCTGCAACCTGACGCTTACGCGCCTGCCCAACTACAGCGATCTCCCGGCGTTTCTGGCCGCGCATCAGGTTGAAGTGCTTAGCTCGCTGCCGCATTACACGGCGCACGACACCGACGCGCAGCGCGGCGACGGGGTGTTCGTCCAGTCGATTGCGGCGCTGCAAGCGTTCAACGCGCTTGGCTACGGCGTTGCGGGCAGCGGCCTCATTTTGAACCTCGTCACCAACCCCAGCGGCGCAGTGCTGCCTGGCAACCAGGCCGCGCTTCAGCAAGCGTGGCAGCACGAGCTTCAAGCGCGCTATGGGATTGTCTTTAACCAGCTCTACACGATCACGAACATGCCGATCAGTCGCTACCTCGACGACCTGAGCGCGTCGGGGGCGTTGGGGTGTTATATGGAGCGGCTCGTCGCCGCCTTCAACCCGGCTACGGTTGCGGGCCTGATGTGTCGCAGCCAGATCTCGGTGGGCTGGGACGGCCAGCTCTACGATTGCGATTTCAACCAGATGCTCGGCATGGCGCTGCCGCAGAGCATCTTTGAGGTGACGGTCGAGGATCTGGCACGCCGGGCGATCCAGGTTGACCAGCACTGCTACGGCTGCACCGCCAGCGCTGGCTCAAGCTGTGGCGGCGCGGTACTCGGCGTTTGAGTGGGTTTCAGGTTTCAGGCGCTAACGCAAGCCTATGGAAGTTGTGCAGCGCATGGCAATTTTCGTACGGCACGGAGCGCAGCAGCATGCGGTTCGGCCTTCGTGATCTTCGTGCGCTTCGTGGTAAAAAACCTGCCGCGTATTTCCGCCGACGTGTACTAGACCGATCAGGTGCGGCACCTGATCGGTCTTTGGCTTACCAAGCGGGCTTGGGCCAGACGGGCGCCGCCTGGGCGCGGTCGGTGGGCGCAGTGATCAGCACCTGATCGCCCTGCCACTGCAAAATCATAAAGCTGCCCTCGGGCCGCCCCGTCGCATCAAAGCGCAAAGGGCCAACCACCGTCTGGTAGGTGCCGCTATGCAGTTCCTTGATCAGCGCACTTTGCTCTAGCGACCGGGTTTTGAGAACGGCCTGTTGGAGTACCTGGCCCACGGTGAAGGCGTTTGCCGTATCTTCGGCGATGTCGCTGGCGGTGCCGCCAAAAAGCTGGCTATAGGTGCTGGTAAAGTCGTGGTTCTGGTAGGTGTTCGCCTCGGCAAACCACGAGATCGACGAGAAGATCCCGTTGGTGGCTGGCCCCAGGGCCGCCCGAAAAGAGTCAGGGAGTGAGGGGCCGCTGGTGAAGTAGGCGCCCCGTGGCTGATAGCCCACCTGACGATACGCCTGAATCTGGGCCACCGAGTCTTGCTGCAACGTGCCGCCGACGATTAGGTCGGGGTTCACCTTGGCGACTTCGTTGGCGATGGCGGTGAAGTCGGTACTCGTTGGCGCGTAGACCTCATCAACGACCAGCTTCAGACCACCAGCGAGCAGCCGCTCCTTCACCTGCGTGACCACACTCAGGGTGAACGTGTCGTCTTGGCTCACGATGCCGAAGGTCTTGGGCCGCTGCGCCTCTGGCAAGCTCAGAATGTACGCGGCAAAGGGGTCAGCCTGCTGCACGCTAATCGCTGGCTGGGCGAAAAAGAGATTGGTCAGCCCGCGATTAAACACTTCCGGGGCGCCGCCGGCTGGCTCGATAAAAGCATAGCCGTGGCGTGCGGCCACCTCAGAGGTCGGGATGACCAGGAAGCTGGAGAACGGGCCAACCACGAGATCCACTTTGTCCACCGTGATCAGCCGCTCGTAGTCGGCGACCGCCGTCGCTTGCTCGCTGGCATTGTCAAGGACGCGCAGCGCAACGGGGCGGCCAAGCAAGCCGCCATTGGCGTTGACCAGCGTGGCCCACGCCTCATAGCCACGTCTCGTCGCCGCGCCGGTCTCGCCAAAGCGCCCCGTGAGCGGCAGCGAGACGCCAATCGTGATCGCGTTTGGGTCACTGCGCGTCGGGGCGCCCGTCGCGCCAAGGGTCGGCGCTGCGGCGGCTGCGGGCGCCACGGTGGGCGCACTGCTTGGCGCGGCACCGCCACAGGCGGCCAAGCACAGACAGAATGCGACCATGAAGCCAAGATAGCGAGCGGTGCGGTACATTGGCGGCTCCTTCTAATCTGGGTAGACAAGGCACTCTGATGCGCTCGGCCCGACACCTGACACCTGAAACCCGGCACCTGAAACCTGCGCTTAGGCCCGCTGGTTCCGGCGCGCAGGTGCGCTCAACAGCGCCTCTTGCAACGTCGGGTAGGTTTTGAGGCTGGAGAGATCGACCCCGAGTTGGACGAGCGACTGGGCGACCTCGGGGCGAATGCCCACTAGGGCCGTGGTTGCCCCCAAGAGGCGGGCGGACTCCGCTGTCTGCACGAGTGCGGCGGCCACATGCGTATCGACGATGGGCACCCCGGTGATGTCGAGGGCCACAAAATGCGCCCGCCGGGACTCAATGCCAGCCAGTACATTCTGTAATAGTTGGCCCATCCGCTGGCTGTCGAGGTTGCCAATCAGCGGAATGGCGATCACCCCCGCTTGGATCGGCACGACCGGGATCGCCATCTCGCGAATCTGCGTCAAGAGGTGCTGCTGGGTATCAACCAGCGTCTGGAGTTCTTGGGTGCGTGCGGCGACGCGGGCGTCCAGATCGGCATTCAGGCGCTGAACGGCGGCCACCTGTTCTTGGTACTGCTGCTCGCGGCTTTGCAGCGCCGTGATCATCTGGCTAAAGGCGCGGGCGAGCTGACCAATCTCATCGTGCCGCGCCTGCCCCTGCGGGGTTGTCCAGACGCCGACGCTGATCTGTTCGGCAGCCCCAGAGAGCTGGTGCAGCGGCAGAATCACCAGCCGGTGGAGGAGCAAGCCGGTGGTGAGGCTGAGCACCAGCAGCACGAGGAACGCGGTCAGACTGCCCTGCATCAGCGTCTGGATGCGGTCGGCCTCTAGCCCAGCGGTACTGAGCCGCAGCGCGACCGTGCCAATGGGCTTATAGGCGTAGACAATCGGCGCGGTAATCTCAAGATAGCCATTCACCCAGCGCGAGCTTTTGCTGGCCGTGGGTTGGGGCTGGGTGCTGAGATCGGCGAAGGGCGCACGCGCCTCGACTGCGGCACCGTCAGCGGCGGCGGCGGCAAGCAGATCGCCTGAGGGCGCGAAGAAGCCGACATACGCGGCCTGGTTATTGCCAGTGGCCGTGCGCGCCAACAGCGAGAGGCCGCGCAGGTCGGCGTTGGCGACGAATAAGTTGGCGGCGGCAGCAAGAATCTGGACCTGTCCATTGCCCTGCTGCAGCAACTCATCGCTTAGGTGGGCCTGCGAGTTACGCTGATCGACGGCGGTCATAAGCACCAGCACCAAGAGGTTGCTACCAACCAAGGCGAGTAAGATGCGTGGATAAAGGCCGTAGCGGAGCCGTCGCAAAGCGAGCATACACCTACCTCACGGAACGGGGGCTGACAAGCGGGGCGGGCGCGAACTTGAAAGCAGCGTTTGTAGCTGCTTACATTCTGAGTATAGCAAGTCGATCTACCGCTGTCTACGTTGCTATAGCAATCTTACAGCGGTTGTTTCCGCCCGCCCGGTGGCTGAAGCCACGGGCTAGTACCTGCGAAGGCCGCCTGCGCGGCCTTGCGGAGCCTGCGAAGGCAGGCTGCGCCGATCAAGAGCCGGGGACTTTAGTCCCTCGGATTCAATAACCAGGATAGGACTGCCATACGTGCCTATTGATGAAGCGCCGCTTACGGCTGGCGCAGCGGCAGCGTGAAGCTGAAGGTGGCCCCCGTGCCAAGCCCGGCGCTGGCGACCCAAATTTGGCCGCCGTGGGCCTCAACCAGCGATTTGCTGATGGTTAGGCCGATGCCGTGGCCGCCTAGCCCGCGTGAGCGGGCCGCATCGACGCGGTAGAAGCGGTCAAAGAGGTGCGGCAGATGCACGGCGGCAATGCCCACCCCCGTGTCCGTCACCGTCACCGCCAGCGCGTCGGCGCTGTGCCGCGCCGTCACCTGCACGCGCCCGCCCGCCGGGGTAGCGCGCAGCGCGTTCCCCAACAGGTTGACCAGCACCTGAAGGATGCGATCCGGGTCCACCTCAATGGTCGGCAGATCCGCCGGGGCGTCGCGCACCAGCGCGACCGCTTTCTCGGCATACTGTGGGGCGAGGCGGGCAACCGCCTGCGCGATCAGCGCGGCGGGCGCGATCAGACTGGGGTGCAGGGCCAACTGCTTCGCCTCGGCGCGTGACAGCGCTTGAAGGTCGCGCACCAGCCGAGTGAGCCGCCCGACCTCATCCTGCATCAGCGCCCACGTTTCATCGGAGGGCGTCAGCACGCCGTCGATCACCCCTTCGATGTAGCCTTCCATCGTCGCCAGGGGCGTGCGTAGCTCGTGGGCCACATCGCCAATCAGGGCGACGCGCCGCCGCTCGGTCGCCTCCAGTTCCCCGGCCATCGTGTTGAACTGCGCGGCCAGCGCGGCCAACTCATCGTTACCCTGGGCGGGCACCCGCTCGGCGTAGTGGCCCGCCGCGATGCGACGGCTGGCCGCCAGCATCTGGCGCACCGGCGTGACAATGCGCGTCGAGACAACGAGGCTGACGGCCACCGCGACGAGGCTGGCCGCGCCGCCACTCAGCAGCAGCGCCTGCTGGGTCGCCGTCTGAAAAATCGCGCTGGTCGCCTGCTCCATCGCGGCCATATTCGGGTCTTGCGCCGCCGTATGGCCGGGGCCAAGCACGGCAACCATCAGTCGGTCGTGCAGGGTCGGCGCGGTGAAGAGCGTCACCACAAAGAGCGTCAGCGTCCCGGCGGCGATGACGATCAGGTGCGCGAGCAACAGGCGAGCGCGTAGCCCGCCCCGACGCCAAAGAGCCATGCACGCCTCTGTTCTGCGCTAGACAAGGTTTCAGGGGCCGGGTTTCAGGTTTCAGGCCGAGCGTAGCAGCAAGCGGTTCAGCCTGAAACCTGACCCCTGATACCTGAAACCTTGGCCTACGCGGTTTCCGCCCGCAGCCGGTAGCCGACCCCGCGCACGGTCTCGATCAGCCGCGCCTGGGCCGAGTCCTCGCCGAGCTTTTTCCGCAGGTTGGCGATATGCACATCGACCACATGGTCATCGCCAAAGTAGTCGCTGCCCCAGACCTGCTCAAGCAGCCGGGCGCGGGTGCAGATGCGGCCAGGCTGCGCGGCCAGCGTGGTCAGCAGCCCGTACTCGGTGGTGGTGAGGATGATCGGCGTGCCGGCGAGCGTGACCTCGTGGTGCGCGTCATCAATGCGGAGCGGGCCAAGCGTGATCACGGGCGGCGGCGGCGGCACGCCTGGGCTGGCCCCACCGCGTGGGCGGCGCAGCATCGCCCGCACGCGGGCCACCAGCTCACGGGGCGAAAAGGGCTTGGTCAGATAATCGTCGGCACCAACCTCAAGGCCAACGACGCGGTCGATCTCCTCGGCGCGTGCGGTGAGCATCAGCACGTAGGCGTCGGAGAAGCGCCGCAGCCGCCGACAGACCTCTAGCCCATCGATGCCGGGGAGCATCAGGTCGAGGATCAGCACCGCTGGCTGATGCTGCTGCGCCAGGGCCAGGGCGCTCGGCCCATCGGCGGCAAGCAGCACCGCGAAGCCAGCCTGGGTCAAATAGTCGCGCAGCAACTCGCGCAGCCGCACCTCGTCATCAACAATCAGCACCATCGGCAGCGTAGCCATCGCACACCTTCGACAAGCGCAAAAGGATGCGCGGAGTCTACCTGAGATCGGGGTGCTGGTCAACGGCAAGGGCGAAGTAACTCCGCCGTAACCTCCTCTGTTATAGTTCGCTCATCATTGCGGCCGCACGATTAACCCCAAGACAACTCGTTGACAGGAGGCAGAGGCATGGTCCAGCGCATCGAAGCGGAAGGCAGCGTAGCATTGAAGGATGGTCGTCATGTGACGATCCGCAATCTCCAAGAGAGTGACCGGGTTGCGCTGGCGACATTCGGCCAGAGTCTGCCACGGAACGATATTCTTTACCTAGAGGATGACTTCACCCACCCCGAGATCATCAGCCGTCTGGCGAACGCTTCGCACGCCGAGAACTGGCGCCAAATTGTCGCCGTCACCGATGATGGTGAGTTCGTAGGCTACACGGCGGCGATGCGGATGCCCGGCTGGTCGAACCATGTGGCGAACATTCGCCTGATTGTCCAGCCCGACTACCGGCGTAGCGGCCTGGGCATGCACCTCGCCCAGGCGATTGTCGAGGCCGCCCGTGAACTTGGGGCCACCAAAGTCACGGTTGATATGCTCGCCGCACTGACCGCCGGGCAGGCGATTTTTAGCCGCCTCGGTTTTGCCGTCGAGGGTCAGTTGGCCCGCCACGCGATTGATCGCGACGGTAACCTGCACGACATTGTCATTATGTCGGCCTTTGTTCGTGTCTAGACCCACTGCCTCTGCCCACACACCTCTCGCCTCCTCGCCCTTCCCCCCAGCCCCCTCGCCCGCCCTGCGGACGAGGGGGTTCCTCTGCCCTCAGCGCAGCAGCCGCAGCCCGCTGACGATGGCTGCGCCGCCCAAAGCGAGGATGAGGCCAGCCAGCGCCCAGGCCCGCAGGCTAGTCAGCTCGGAGCGCGGCAGGAACCAGGCCCAATGATCGACAACATGTTGATTGGGCGGGTCGTAGTACCAGGCCCAGCGGGGCCGCGCCCGTGTGGGCAGCGGGGCCACCGCCGTATCAACCACCGCCACCGGCGCCCCAGCGAGCGTCACGCCCCGCAGCCCAGCGACCTGTGGCCCCAGCGCATCGTCGCGGGCGCTAAAGCCGACCGCCAGCGGGTTCCAGGTGTGGGCGGCGATGGCGATCACGGCGGAACCCGGCGGCAGCAGCAGCCGATACACCCGCAGTTGGCCCGACGGCGGCGTCAGAACGGCCCCGTTCAGCCGCAGGCGCAGCGCGCTGGCGGGTGCCGCAGGGGGCCGTCGGTCGTCCAGGGTGAAGCTCAGGCGCGCACCCGGCGTCACGCAGCGGAGTTCGCCCACGGCACCTGTGCGCCGTGGCAGCGGCGCCCCGCCCGGATCCTCCGTGGCGTACAGGCCATCCCCAAGCCGACAGACCGGCGACGGCGCGACGGCACGCCCCCAGCGCTCGGCCAGCGTCAGCCAGTGGCCCACTAGGGGCGAACCAGCTAGGCTGTAGAGTTTGTCGGCGGGCGTTGGGGCGACCACGTAGGTGCCGAAATGCAGCAGCACGCCGCCCAG
>CAIWXH010000049.1 GCA_903916565.1 uncultured Oscillochloris sp.
CCGTTCACACCCAGATGCGGCCCTGACGCCGCCTAGCCCCGACTCGTCGTCACCCATGCGCCAGCTTGCCCGTGACCTCTACCATTTCTTCCGTGTCTCGGCGTTTGGCGCCACCGCCGTGCTGCCCGTGTTGGGCGCGGCAAGCGCCGACCACGAACTGGGCACGCGGCGAGCGCTGGGGCTGCTTGGCGTCGCCGTGGCCTTCCACGCTTTCGCCTATGCCCATAATGATGTCTGCGATCTGGCGGTTGATCGGACGCAGCCGCTGCGGGCCGCGTACCCGCTGGTGCGCGGTGCCGTCTCGCCACGGGCGGCCATGACCGTCGCGCTGGCGTGTGTGCCGGTGGCGTTTGCAGCGGGGGAACTGGCGGCGGCTGGCCCGCGCCGGCTGACGCCACGCGCCTATCTCGCTGTCGCATTTGGCCTGATGGCGGCCTACAATCGCTGGGGCAAGCGCTGCGCCTTCCCGCCCCTGACGGATCTGGTGCAGGGGCTGGGGTGGGCCGCGCTCCTCGCCTTTGGTGCGACTGCCACGGGGCGTAGGCCGACGCGCCTGACCGGGTTGCTGGTGGGCTACGAGGTGCTGCTCATCTTGATGGTCAACAGCGTCCACGGGGGGCTACGCGATCTGGGGAATGATCTGACCACGGGTGCCCGCACCACGCCGATTATGTTCGGTGCCCGCGTGCAAACCGATGACAGTCTGGCTGTGCCGCCCGCCTTCCTGGCCTACGCCCTTACCCTCCAGGCGGCGCTGCTGGCCCTGCCGCTCTGGGCTGCCGTTACGAATGTGGGCGGGTACTCGGCACGCGGGCGGGTGAGCGCCCTTGCGGGTGTAGGCACCGTCGCCGCCCTGACCTTGGCCTTGCCAGGGGCCGCTGCGCGGGGGAAACCACGCGCCGCCGATGTCGGTATGCTCCACCTGATGCTGATCCTGACCCCGCCCCTGGCGCTGGCTGCGCCAGCCATGGCCCCCGCACCTCGCGCCGTGCTGCTGCTGGCCCACACGCTGCCCCTGTTGGCGAATGGCATGACCTACGACGCCCTGCGCTGGGCGCTGGGCCTCCGCAGGGCACCGTGAGCAGTCCGATGGATGTGGTTGCACCGTCGCCCGCCGGGGGGCTGAAGCCCCCGGCTCTTTATCTGCGAAGCCTGCCTTCGCAGGCTTCACGAGGCCGCGCAGGCGACCTTCGCACCCCGTAGCCCGTGGCTTCAGCCACCGGGCGGGGGCGTGGCACGACGAACCAGCCCAGTCTGGTTGCACGCCAGATTCCATGTGCTATGCTTGCATTGGTGGTGGTATTGGTACCACCGGCCCCCGTTCCAAAGGTAGCGAGGACTATGCTCAGACGTGTCGCAGTACTCTACAACCCATACTCCGAGGTGACGGTCGAGCGCTCGACGGAGCTGGCGACATGGCTCCGCAGTCGCGGCATTATGACGTGGCGCGGCATCTCGCAAGAGGCCCGCGATAACCCTGGGGCGCTCCACAATACCGACTTGATGGTAGCGATGGGTGGCGACGGTACGGTGCTGCGGGCGGCGCGCCTCTGCTTCCCCCTCGACATCCCCGTACTCGCGGTTGCCCTTGGCCACCTGAGCTTTATGGCCGAGGTGCAGCCCGACGAGGTCTATGCGGCGATTGAGCGGGTGGCGCAGGGCGGCGGCTGGCACGACGAGCGCGCCCTAATTCGGGCGACCCTCTACCGTGACGGTCAGCAGTTTGCCGATTTCATCGCGCTGAACGAGGTGGTGCTGTCGCGTAGCGACATCAGCCGGGTGATTAAGGCTTACGTGAGCGTAGACGGTTCGCCGCTGACGACGTACCACAGCGACGGGGTTTTGGTTGCCACGGCCACCGGCTCCACCGCCTACGCCCTCGCGGCGGGCGGGCCGATTGTCGATCCGCGCTCGCGGGCGCTGCTGCTGGTCGCGATTGCGCCCCATCTCACCAACCTGCCCTCGATGGTGCTCCACGAGGATGCGGTGGTGACCATCCATGTGGACAGTCGCCATCACGCGATTTTGGCCGTCGATGGGCGCGAAAATCTGCCCCTGCACTGCGGCGATGAGGTGGTGGTGCGCCGTAGCTCGAAGGTCTGCACCTTTATGCGCCTGCGCCCCAGCAACCAGTTCTACACGCGCCTGGTGGCCCGGCTGCGCCGCGACGACGAGGAGTGAAAAGAGCTGTCAGGTGCGGCACCTGACAGCTCTTTTCACTTATGGTTCTAGGACAAGGTTCGGGGTTGCTTTACAGTTTTGGTACTTGCGCCGCTTGCTGATGCGCTCGACCTGAAACCTGAAACCCGGTACCTGAAACCTTGTCTAGCGGAACAGCATTGGCATGTACTGCTTTCGCACCCCGTACGCCTCAGTCGTGAGCAGTTGCGTGGTGAGCGCACGGTTGCCGTAGCTGTCGGTCACCTCGGCCCGCGCCAGGTAGCGACCGTAGACGGCGTAGCTGTGGCTGTTCTGGCCGGTCTTGTTCGAGGCAACGAAGGCGCTACCATCGCCAAAGTCCCAGCGGTAGCTGAGCGCCGTGGTGTCCGAGATCGGTGAACTGAAGCCGACCTTGAAGATGGTCAGGTCGCTGCTCTGCACCGGGGTGGTGGTAAAGCTCACCTGTGGCTCATCTGCGGCCCACTTGAGGAAGGTCCCGAGCAGATTGGCGCGGGTGGTTGCGCCAACGCTGTTGTTCACACCCTCTAGGCCAAAGGCGGCGTAAATGGTGCGCCCAGTGTAGGCAATGCCGGGCTGCTCAAGCGAGGGCTGGCTGCGGTGGGCCACCGCCACCACCCCATCCTTGAGGTTGTTCGCGCCGGGGTACCACAGCAGCGGCACGTAGGGTTCCGACTCCTCCGGCCTAGTCGGATCGGGCTTATCAAGACCCGCTAGGAACTCATCAATGTAGAACTGGTTGTGTGCCCCGTCGCCCACACTGCCCAGGTCGAGGCGCAGGTGCTTGAAGGCCAGCGGCGCCGTGGCGGTTGCGAGCACCGGCAAATTCGGCTGCTCACTGTTGCTCACGCTGTCTTGCTGCCAGTGTGCGCCCAGGATGTCGGTGTAGAAAAACACCGTGCTGGTCGTTGCGGCTGCGCCCAGGGCTGCGGCCAGATCCTGCCCCATGGCGATCAAGGTGCGCCCGTTGTTGACATACTCAACCAGCCGGTCGCGGTCGGCTGCCGTCAGCACCGCTATGTAGTTATCGCCGGTGAAGAGCAGCACGCGGTTATATGCCAGCAGCGTCGCTAGGTCGGGCAGCCGTGAAGCTGTGCTGGTAGCGTGGGCGTCCACATCCCAGACATCGTAGCTGTAGCCCAGTAGGCTGAGCGTGGTCGTGTAGTAGCCCAGATAATCGGTGGTTGTCAAGGTTCCCGTGGGGAGGAACGCCGGGGGTAGGGCGCTCATGTCGTTGTCGAGGATCAGCACATCAGCCTTATGGGTCGCGTAGGTGACCCGCGCCCAAGCGGGCAGATGGGCGTCATAGATTGCGCCATCCAGCACGACGTAGCCCTGGTTGTCGCCCATGCCCTGGCTGGTCGGCGGGGTGAAGCTGACGATGAGCGACGCCGTGCCGCCGGGTGGCAGCGTGATCGTGGCGGGACTCACCGTGAAGCCGGGGAGCGCGGTGGTCTGGGTGAAGCTCTGGCCGGTGAAGAGCGTACTGACCTGGTAGGTCTCGGTCTGGGTCACCACGCTGGTCAGCGTGACCGTGATCGTTCGCACGGTGTCAGTCGGCACTAGGCCAAAGCTCAGGCTGGGCGGGCTGAGGATGACGCCAGGATTGGCCGCCCGCGTCAGGTCGAGTCGTCCGGCGCCCATATCGAGCGGCTGAGCGGGCGTGCCGTCGCTGTTGTAGATCTCAAGATACTTGGCGGTGGACATCAGCGCCGACTTGATATAGGCGTTCGACCAGGTGGGATGCGCCTGGCGCAGCAGGGCGGCGGCCCCCGCCACATGCGGCGCAGCCATCGAGGTGCCAGAGGCTTGGCCGAAGCCCAGGTGACGCGCCTCGCCGGTGGCGTCGGGGGTGAACCCCTGCGAGAGAATGTTCACGCCGGGGGCGGCAATGTCGGGCTTGAGCGTGTTGCCAACGCCGGGGCCACGGCTGCTGAAGCTGGCGACTTGGTCGGGCGTATTGCCGATCTGGAAGGGCTGTGTGGTGAACTCTAGCCGCGCCGCCGTGCCCTGCTGCGTAGACCAGTCCACCAGCGCGAGGCCATTGGTGCGCCCGATGAAAACCGACGGAATCGTCACCTGAGCGGCCACAGTGCCAGCACCCATCGTGATCAGGGCATTGCCGCCAGCGGCGTTGTTGTAAATCACCACGAAGGTCGCGCCCGCCTGTTGGGCGTTCAGCACCTTCACGTCGAACCCACAGGTATTGCGGCTGATCAGCGCCGCCTTGCCGGTGAAGGTGCCGGCGGGCCAAGCGCTACAGCCACTCTCGTTGGCCGGATCCACACTGAGCGCGGGCAGCATGGGATAGGTTCGCACCGTACCAAGCGGCACCGCCTCGCCAAACGAGGCCGTACCTATGGCGATATTCTGGAGCGCAGTCGGCACCGGCGTGGGCGCGGTCACGCTCACGCGCCCCGAGGCCAGCGTGCCCGCACTGGTGGTGGCACCTACGACCATATAGGCGGACGAGGGGTGATCCGCCGTGCCGTAGCCTGGCCCCGCGTTCCCCGCTGACAGTGCGACAAAGACGCCCGCCTGGCTGGCGTTATTCAGGGCCGTATCGAGGGCGTCAAATTCACCGCCCGCTGAGCTTGGCCCGCCACCCCAGGAATTATTCACCACGTCGGCGCCGTCGGCCACCATATCCTCAAGCGCCGCGATGCCCTCGGTGGTGTAGAACACCCCATCGCCGTTCACGCTGTTGTAGAAGACCCGGTAGCTCATCAGCCAAGCCCGAGGGGCCACGCCGCTCATGGCGGGGAAGCTCAGGTTGGCGTAGGTGGCGGTGACGACATTCCCGGCGGCGATGCCCGCCGTATGGACGCCATGCTCGGTGCCGTTTGTACCGGGCCAGGGGTTTTCATCGCCGGGTGCGGGCGGATCCCACGGGCGGAAGTAGGCCCGCGAAACGATGATCTTCCCGTTGTTATTGGCGGTCAGGCCCAGGCCAGCGCTGGGGAAACCCGCCGGGTAGCTGTAGCCCGCACCGCTGAACATCGGCGCATCCTTGTGGATGCCGCCGTCGATGGAGGCCACTTTTAGCCCCGCGCCGCCGTTCGCCTGCCCGCCGATGGCGGCGTCATTCCACAGCACGGGCGCGTTGATGAGCGCTGTGCTGCTGTAGAGCGTCGTGTAATGGGCGTAGTCCAGGTAGACATGCTTAACGCCCGCCATGCCAAGGAGTTGCTTGCGAAGCTGGTCGCGGTTGGCGCTGCCGGGGTCAAGCGCCATGCCGTTGAAAACCCGCGTGTAGCTGGCATTCTCGCGGGCGCCGGTCTCGTTCACAAACTGGCTGACCGAGGCGCTTGGCACCACGCGCTTCAGCGTCTGCACGAAGGTCGCCTGCGCCTGCTGGAGTCGAGCCGTGTACGCCTGGGCTGCCGCAGCCTGAACTTGCGCCCCGCCCGCACTGTTGAGCTGAACTTGGCTGTTCTGCCACACAGCCAGCGGCGCCGAGTCTAGCTCGACAATCAGACGGTGCGAGGCTTGCGGCGGCGGGTCTGCCGCAGCATTGGTCGGCGAAACCGGCCCCGGCGCTGCGTACGCGGGTGCCGCCAGCGGGACACCGACCAGCGCCAACAAGAGCAAGGCACAGAGCAACAACGAACGCTTCCGCCTGATCATGGGTGATCTGCCTTTCAACGCCGCCCGCCCGGTGGCTGAAGCCACGGGCTACGGGGAACGAAGGCCGCCTACGCGGCCTGGATGCGCCTGCGAAGGCAGGCTTCGCCGATCAAGCGCCGGGGGCTTCAGCCCCCCGGCGAGCGACGGTGCAACCACCATGCGGTCTGCCCGCCCGGTGCTAGATGCGCCTGCGAAGGCAGGCTTCGCCGATCAAGCGCCGGGGACTTCAGCCCCCCGGCGAGCGACGGTGCAACCGCCATGAGTAACCGCACCGCGCCACGCTACGGCATCGGGATGCCCAGCGTCGTCTCGCCGCCACGGGTGCCGTCGCCAAGAAAGACCGAGCGCTCGGCGATGATTGGCTGGGTGCCGCGCACCAGCGCCACCACGCTCGCCTGGTTCGGGTAAAGCTGGTGGACGGCCATAGTATAGCGGGCGCCCGCCGGGATCTCGAAGCTCTGGCTGGCGGTGCCGCCGCCGCCAAAGCGAAAGTCTACGCTGACGCGGGCCTTCAGCTTACCAGGGTTGCTGACGCACAGATAGTAGGTGGCGTCGCTGGTGCGCCCATCAACGAAGGCCCAGCGCAGGCTCGGCGCCTGTGCGCCCGCGCCCACGGTGCCCGCTGCCCCGCCATTAAAGACCAGCGAGCGCTCGACCGCCACCGGGCTGTCGGCGGTGACCACGGCGCTGACGCCTTGCGCTGGCACAATCTCGTTCACGTCAATCGCAAGCTGCGAGCGCGGCGGCACCGCATAGCGGCGCACCTCAGTTTTGCCATCCGGGGTCATAAACGTCGCCTCGGTGCTGGCGGGGTGGCCGTTCGGGTTCAGCACCAGCAGCCGGTAGTGGAAATCGCCCTCGGTGGTGCCCTCGGCAAAGTGCCAAGTGCGCGAAAGTGTGGCGATGCCGCGCCCGGTGTGCAGCCCCGCCAGCTTCGGCCCGAAGCGCATCGTGCGCTCGACGGCCAGCGGCTGGCCCGCGATCACCTGCACGCCGAAGTCAGCCGCCGCCAGCGGCACGCTGCCGTCGGGCTGCGTAATGTCGTTGACCGCGATCACCAGACGCGCCTGGCCCGCCACCTGCACGCCTTGGGCCAGATTGACCCCGTCGCGGCGCATGTAGGTCACGGTGGCCTGCACCGGGGCCGGGTTGGGGTTGAAGAGGATCAGGTAGGTGCGGCTGCCGTCGCGGGTCGAACCCTCGGCAAAGTACCAGACCCGCGACAGTTCGGCGATACCGGGGCCGCCGTCGAAGTCGGTGGCAAGGCCCATGCTGCGCTCAACCAGAATAGGTGCGCTCGACTCAACAATCGCGGGCAGCGCCGGGGCACCCTGCACCAGATCGTTGACCACGAGGTCGGCGCGGGCGTTCGGCGGCAGGTTGACGATGCGGGTCACCGGTGCCCCACCGGGGCGCACCAGGGTCACGCGGGCGTCGGTCTGGGTCGCCGTGGGGTTGAAGAGCGCCAGCCGCTGGCTATAGTCGGTCACGTTGCCTTCGGCGAAGTACCAGCGGGAGCGCACGGTGGACTGGTCGGCCATGCCACGAAGCTGCGGCAGCAGGTCGCGCACCGGCGGGTAGAGATCGGGCGCACTTGGCGCAACCTCGCTATGGCCCGCGATATTCGGGCGGGTCACCCGCTCGTCGCCAGACACGAGGCTATGGGTGCCGGTCGGGCTGAGGTGATACGCCTCGCCCAACCAGGCCAACAGGCTCACGAGGACGCCTTGGGCCGTGGAGCTAGGCGGCGCATCGTGGGGCACAATCAGCGCAATGTGGACGACAGTATCGCCCCCACTGAGGCGGTCAACCGCCGAGGTTGGCCCACCGAGGCGCCCTTCAAACAGGTTGCCCTCGGGGTCAATCAGATAATGGTAGCTCAGATCCTCCCAGCCGAGGACATCCATTTGATAGGTAGCCAGGGCGCGCACAAAGTCGAGGCTGCTGCCAGCCGTGACAGCGGCGTCGATCTGGTGGACGATCACGCCCTGCGGGTCGCGGCGCACGGGCTGCGCGGCCTGAAGGCGCCCAGCCCAGTCGGCCCGGGCGATCACCGCAGGGCGGGCCGTCAGCGTCGTGGCCCCAAACAAAATCGGGCTACGGGGCAGCCCCGTCGCGAAGACCGGCGTCGTCGGCGCGGTGCTGAGGTAGCTCACCGTGACCGCCGTCAGGATGGCCGAGGCGCGGGCGACGCTGCTGGTCAGGCTGGCCCGCAGTTGGAGGTACTGGCTGCCAGCAGGCAGGGCCACGACCGCAGGCGTCGCGAAGGCGTCGGTGCTGTCCTTCGCCGCCGAGCGGGCGTCGCCCGCCTCAAGCGGCTGCCAGGCGTCCCAGCCGTTTTCGGGATCAGCGGCGGGCGACGTGGCGCGGGCGCGCAGTTCCAGGCGCAGTTGCGTCCCCGGCACCACCTCCGCACTCCAGACCGCGCCCGCCGCGTTGCTGGGAAAGGTGGTCTTAAACGGCGCCGAGATGAAGCTGCCGCTACTCTGCCCATCGGCGAGGCGCAGTTCGCCCCCGGCATTGTTGGTGACGAGGATGCCCCCGCCGCCGCCTGCCTCCCAGTCGGTCACGCTGGTAAGCGTCCAGGCGCCAACCTGGGCCTGGGAGCCTTGCGACTGAGCCACGACCGGGCGTGCGGCGCTGCTCGCCAGAACCAGGGCGAGCAGCGTGAGCAGGGCGAGGAGGCTTCTACGCATGGGGATCGCCTCGATACGATAGCCGATAGCCGATAGCCGATAGCCGATAGCCGATAGCCGATAGCCGATAGCCGATAGCCGATAGCCGATAGCCGATAGCCGATAGCCGATAGCCGATAGCCGATAGCCGATAGCCGATAGCCGATAGCCGA
>CAIWXH010000050.1 GCA_903916565.1 uncultured Oscillochloris sp.
CCCCAATGATGTCTTGTGTAGGTGCAACGCACGAGCGTGCGTATCTACTACTATAGTACAAATGATCGACACTGTCAAGGTGAAGAAAACGCAAAAGAACACAACAAAACGCGAGATTTCTTACAAACGCAAATAATACCACCCCGGCCCAGTATGACGTCCCAGCCTTGGTGGCCGCCTAGCACCAACAGCCGGTCCACGAGCGCACCTTTAGTCGGCGCAAAACGCGCAATCTGCACCTGCGTCCGGTGTTTGTGCGTGACGAGACCCCTATCGCCGGGCTGGTCTGGCTGCGGTGTCTGGCGTTGCACGTGCTGGTGCTGACCGAACAGCGGCTGCGTACGGCGCTGGAGACGCAGGGCACGGAACTGGCGGGCGTGAACCCGGCCAGCCGCACGCAGACGGCCACCACCCCGACCACCGAACGGGTGCTCCGCGCCTTTCGCACTCTGACCGTCACCGTCGTGACCGGGGTGGGGTGGGAACACCGTCATGTTTCCGCCTTGAATGCGACCCAGCAACAGATCCTCGCGCTCTTAAACCTGCCATCCGACCTCTACGCCCGTCTCGCCCAGCCGCCGGGGAACTTGGCCCTGCAAATGCCCGAATCGTAAGTTTGAAACGTATTGGGGCTAAAGCCCCCACTACGAACGATAAACCCTGACCCCCGCCCCCTTGTCGCTACTGCACAATCACGGTGCTACCCTCGGCAGCGGCAGCTTCAAGCTGGGCGCGCAATTCAGCCAAATAGCCATCAATCTCAGCCGGGCCGGTGAGCGTCCGACGCGGTAGGCGCACCGTCACCGCCTGGGGTGCCCGCAGACGGGCTGCTTCTTCGCGGGCGGCGGCGACGCGCCCCTGGAAGGCGTGCGCCTCACGCTCGAAGTGCGCGGGCGGCGTCGCCTCGACGGTCGCCAGCAGCTCGTCGGGCGTAGCGAGGCGCAGGGGTGCCAGCAGCGCGAGGCCGTGGCGGGCAACGAGGCTCTGGCGCTGATCCGCGTCGAGGTGCTGCCACTCGCCCGCGCCATCGAGCGCCGCCAACTCGCGCTCGCGCACCGCCTGAAGCTGCTCAAACGCCGTGGTGAGCGCAGCGCGAAGCGCATCACAGAGGTCAGCCGTCAGCGCCGGCAGCGGGTTCGGTTCGAGCAACAACCCCCGGCTGCTCAAGAGCGCCTCGCTCTGCGCCAGGGCGGGCGGCGCGGCGGAGAGCGTGACGGCGGCACGCTGCAAGCGCGTCAGCATCTGCCACGCGGGCAGCCGGGCGGCGAGTTGGTCGCGGCTCGTGCGCCATGTCGTGGCGACCGCCAGCAACTCATCGCGCCGCTCGTGGACAGCGCCAAACTGCGCGTTGCCGCCCAAGGCGCGAAGCTCATCGAGCAAGCGCGTAGACGGGCGCTCGGGCTGCGGCGGCGGGCCACCGGCGCTAGTTGCCAAAGCGCTCAGGTTTTCCAGCAGCAGCGGAATGGCTTGCAGCTCCTCGCCAGAGCGGATGGTCATGCCCAGCGCACTCACCAGCGCCCGCACCTCAATCTTCTGGCGTGTGGTGATCGGCAGCCCCTCGCTGACAAAATCCGTCTGACTAAGCAGGCTGCGTTGCAATTCGGCCAGACGCACGGGCTGACTATTGCGGCGTGCGTGGATGCACCCGGCACCGATGAGGGCCAAGAGTGCGCCGTCAATCGCGTCCTGGGGCCAGCCGTAGCCCTCGCCCTTAAAGTGCTGCCGCACCTCGGCGCCGCGCTTGCCGGTGGCCCCAATAAACTGGCGCACCGCACGACAGACGGGGTGCTGCTCAACCTCGCCCTGGTAGCCGACCGCCGTCAGGGCATCGGGCGCGCCCGCGCTGGCCCGCTCGAAGACGCGGCCCCAGCCCGCGTGATCGGCCAGCGGAAAATCGGGGAAAAGGCGGTTCAGCGCAGCCTCGACCGCAAGGCGCACGGACGCCGCGACGGAGCCTTCGCTCAACTCGTTGCCGCCACCGGCGAAGATGCGCGCCCCAACGACAATCTGCTGAATCAGCGCATCGAGCAGGCGCCGCTCGGTCTCAGCCCGCGAGCTCATCGCCTTATAGGCATCGCTGCCGTCCTGGGTCGCTGGGGCCGGGCGCGTTTGAATCGTCTCTTGCGCGGCAGCAAGGTTCGAGAGCCGATCCTTGAGCGCATCGGCATCGCGCCGGGGGATGAAGACAAAGACGATAGGGCTATCGGTACCGGCGTGCCGCGCATCAGTTCGCACGATGCTCTCCGAGACCGACCACTCATCACGCACCCACACCGGCACATGCTCGCCCGCAGTCGGTAGCGCATCAGCGCCAAAGACCAAGGCGAACTCGCGCTTTGTCCGGCTGGCGCCCTGCGCGAACGCGAGGCCACGGGTCGCGGCGGTAAACGCCTTCCGCAGCTCGGTCACCCGATCACTCGCCAAGCGGGTATCGTCGGCGTAGAGGCGGGCGCGCCGATTACGGAAATCCTGCTCCCACTCAGCGCTTTCCCGCGTCTGCAGCCGAAACTCTTGGCCGAGCTGCATCAGCATTCCCTGGCTGACCAGCGTTTCCAGCACCACTGGCACGCGCTGGCGCAGCGCATCGGTGCCGCTGGCGAGATCCGCTACCAGCAGATCGGCCAGATTAATCGCCGTGGCGTGCAGACCCGTGGCCGAGGGGCCGCTCGTCGGCAGCTTGCCAATTAGGAAGATCAGCCCGCAGAGGCGGGCACCGAGCGCACCATCAGCGCTGCCGTCATCCAGCGTCTCAATCAGCAGATTAACCTCACGCGAGAGCGTACTGCTCTGGATCATGTCGGTCTTGATCTGCGTGTAGATAAAGTCACCGGGCACCACCGTGCCGAGGGGCGCGGCGGCGACCTGTTGCGTCGCTTCGTGGACGATCCGCAACTGCGTGCGGAGCTGACCGGCCATGCCTGCGTTGTCCACCGCGCGCAAGACCGCCTCCCAGAAACGGCGCCGGGTGGGCAAGAGCGGATAGTCAGCCACCAGCACCGCGTGATCGGTGGTGCGCGCCGCCAGACTTGTCCCGCCCAAATGGCGACTCAGCTCGCCGCTGGCGCGTTCGAGCAGCCGCGCAAGCTCAGGCACGCGGGTCACGTCTTTCCGCAGCACCACCTGGCGCACCACCTGCTCGACATCGGTATCACGCAACTGGACGCGCACCGTAAAGCGCCCCTGGAGCTTGGAGAGCTGCGGGGTCGCCTGAAGCGCCGACTGCCCCGTTGCGACGAAGAGCAACTGGCTGCCAAAGCGGGCCGAGCACGCCTCGACGATATGCTGCACATGCAGCGTGCGGGTGGGGTCTTCGCCGATGAACTGCTGAAGCTCATCGAAGATCAGCAAGGTGCAGGGCAGCTTACCGGGCAGATTAGACTGTAGCGCCAGCACCTCCTCAATCGTTCGCAGCAACTCATCGTCGGTGATCTCGGTGACCACGGGGAACTGTGCGCGTAGCGCCGCCTTCGCCTCTGCCGCACTTGCCGCGAACGCGGGGGCCACCGTCAGCAACGCCTGTGCGACCGACGGCGAGACATAGAGATTATTCAGCTCGCGGGCGAGGTCTTTTCCGGCAGCCTCGATCTCATGCTGAAACGGCGTGTAATAGTGATTCTGCTTGAGCCAGAGCGCAAAGCGGGCCGGGGCAAACTGCTCGGGCAACCTAGCGCTGCGAAAGAGAATCGCCAACAGCGCCAGCCGCACACTGCCCGCGCCAGAACTCAGCGTCCCGGCAGCCGACCAGAGGCCGCCGTGCTGGCGCCCCATCGTGGAGAGCTCGCGCAAGAGATCGCCGATCTCGCTTGGGAGCTGAGTCAGCCCACGGGCTGTGGCCCCATCGGGGAAGAGACTATCGCGCCAGAGGTACTCAAGCACGCGCACAAAATGCGATTTCCCGCTGCCGTAGAAGCCGCTCACCCAGACAGCGGGCTGGGCTGGCCGCAGCAGATTAGCGAGATACGCCGACAGAATCCGCTCCAGCCCCTGCCGATATTCGCCATCACACACAAAGGAAGAAAGCTCGTAGCGCAGCACCGCAAACTCGGCGGGCGTGCGTGGCTCGGCAACTTTCGCCACGCCATCATTAGGAATCGAGCGCGTGGTGGGATCGACCGCAAAGATCTCGCGGTTGGTGGTCATGGGCTACCTCTTGGATGTGGTTCAAACGAGCTTGACAGTTTGTGACGATTCCACACAACGCCGGAGCGATCTCGCGCAAAGCCGCAAAGCCGCAAGGCGTCACGCTGGCCGTTCGGCCTGAAACCTGACACCCGGCCCCTGAAAGCATGCCTCATGTGGCAGAGATAGGCACGGCGAGATAATTCCAGCCATCGCGGGCATCAAGGAGCCGGTAGTTGGAACCATCGTGCTGCCCCGGAAAGAAGACCAGCATCCGGCCACGGATGCTGGCGTCAACCGCACGCAGCAGCTTCGAGGCGCGGGTGAGGCCAAACAACGTCGCCAGCCCAACGACGGCAACCACCGTTTGGTCGCTGACCTCAGGGCCGGTGAGCGCCGCGCCAAGCTGTTCGGCCAGCACGGTGGCGAAATCCTCCAGGGCCAACTCCAGCGCCTCGGGATCTTCAAAATAGGCATCGCGGTAATCGTGGGCTGCCAGCCAGTGCGCGAAGGCATCGGTGAGATCGAACGGCACCCAGGGGTGGCCCGCCTGCCGGGTGGCGACCGCAAAATCGGGGATTCGCAGGCGCAACCGTCGCTCGTGGGCAGGGTCATAGATCGCAAACCAGACCTTCTGGGCACCGGCCAGCGAACGATCCCAGGGGAGGCGGAGGAACTGATCATAGGCGTGCAGCAGCCGTTCAATCTCATTCATGATCCCTCGCCTTGCGGAAACGAGCGCAGCAGATGTCGAAAGTCAAGCTCGACGACCTCACCTGCGCGGCGGTACTCAAGCCAACCGTGCTGCGCCGCCACCTGGGCCTGCGCGTGCAGGACGTGTTGAGGCGCATCGAGCACGCGCACCCAGAGCGTCTGAAACAGCCTATCGCCACGAACACCCTGGAGCTGCCCAAGCAGCAGCGCGTAGGCGACGGCGTGGGGGCGACAGCGGGCCTGGGCGCGGACTTTGTGCAGCTTCCCGACGAGATGCCCCGCCTGCTGCCACGAAGAGGCGATATTTTGCCCAAGGCTGTGCAGCGAGGCGACACTGTAGCGGTCAGGAAAGGCGGCCTGCACCACCGCCGTAAACTGTTGCGGCGTCACCGGCTCACCCGGCGGCAGCGCCAGCATCAGCTCGGCGCTGCTCCGCAAAAGCAGATCACGGGCCAGGGCGCAGAGCAGCGCGAGCAGCGGCTGCGCCTCGTCGTCCCCAGGCCACAGCTCACGCAAGGCATGGAACAGCACCAGTTCGGGGTTCAAGAGATAGAGATCGCACAGGCGCCGATGGGAGATGCGGCGAGTGGACAAGGTCGGCTTGAGCAGCACATTCTCATCGATCACAGCGGCGCGGTAGGTGCGTGCGTCGGCGCTTGCCGGGGTCTGGGCAAGCAAACGGCGCAGGTCGGCCAGCATCATCGTGCGGCTAAGGTGCGTTCCCGTGGGGCGGTCACTGATCCCGGCGGCGGTTCCCAGCAGGACGAGCGGCTCTCTATCCACGATGCTCCAGATCCTCTGTGGCGCACCCATCGTGTATGCGCTGAGGCGTGGCCCAATCCGTACGGCGACGGAGCCGTAACGAGGGGATGGCGCTCGGTATGTCGGGGCATGGTAGCATGATTTTGGCCCCAAGCATCAGAAGACACATACGGTAGCCTGCCGGCCCTGCTCTCGACGCTCCAGCCCAGCACGCCCGCCGGCATGATGCGCCAGCGGGCACGCTGGCGCACTTGGGGCTTTGGCGCCACCCTGGCTGGCGCGATCTTCCTGCTCTGGTTCGCCTGGCAGGGCTTCGATGCCTAGCTCTACCAGTGCCCTACCATCACCCAGGCCAATGTCCATTCGGCGATGCTCCGCTGATCGCCGAGCTACTGATCAGCGCGGCTCAGCGCACACAGTTGATCGTCACCACCCACTCGGATACGCTGGTCTCAGCGCTCAGC
>CAIWXH010000051.1 GCA_903916565.1 uncultured Oscillochloris sp.
TCAATTGGTTCAGGGTTCGATCCCCTGGGGGCCCACCACACGCGACCGAAACGCCGCTCCATACTGGGGCGGCGTTTGTGATTTCCGGCACCGGCGTTATTTTTGTGCTACGCACCCCTGGCCTTGGTACGGAGACCCTTGAAACGCGGCAGCACCTCGCGACCGTAGAACTCGATCACCCGGCGCTGGTCGGGCTGGGCGGCGTGGATGTGAACCTCGCGTACCCCAAGATCGAGCAGACCCCGGATCGCCGCGACGTGTTCCTCGGGGTCGGTACTCACCACCCACTGACTGCTCGTGCCAGAATCGGCGGCGGTGACTACGGCCCCCCGGCCAACGACGACAAACAGTTCGGCGAAAATGGGCATCAGCGCCGGGTCTTTCCCAAACTCACGGGCGCCCTCCTCGAAGGCGGCCCGTAGCTCGGGGCGCATCACTGCGGCGGCCCCCGTGATCAGCCCGTCGCCATGGCGCCCAGCGAGGCGCATACTCTCGACATCCTCGGCGGCGATATAGAGCGGCACGGGCTGCTCGGGCAGATCGTAGAGGCGCGCATCGCTGATGTGGAAGTGCTGCCCGTGGTGCGTCACCCGGTCGCCCTGCCAGAGCCGCCGGATAATGGAGATCGCCTCGACCAGCCGGTCGGCCCGCTCGCCCTCGTCGCCCCAAGTGCTGGCAGCGGGCACCTCGTCGTGGGCCGCACCAGAGCTAAGCCCGAGGAAGATGCGTCCGGGGTAAAGCGTCGCCAAGGTCGCAAAAGCCTGGGCGACCACGGTGGGTCGGTAGCGGTAGATTGGGCATGTAATGCTTGTGCCGAAGGGGATGCGCTGGGTGCGCTGCCCTAGGGCACCCAACGCCACCCACGCCTGGGGCGCGTGGCCTTGAAAATCGATCCAGGGCTGAAAGTGGTCGGCCATCCACAGGCGCTCGAAGCCGACTTGCTCGGCGGCCACCCCATAGCCGATCACGGCGTTGACCATAACCTGCTCGCTGAGGACAAACCCGATTGTCACGCACTCCTCCTCTATCTCTGACTGGTACGTGGCGTAAGCGTGCTAGTGAGGAAGCAAGAAGCGTACCGTCAGGTGCATAGCGGTTGCAATGTCGCCCGCCGGGGGACTGAAGTCCCCGGCTGGTAGCTGCGAAGCCTGCCTTCGCAGGCACCGCTGCGCTTGGCCTGAAACCTGAAACCCAGCACCTGAAACCTGGTCTTAGCCGCGCTGCTGAATGCGGCGCTGCTGCTCGACAATCACGTGGGCCATGCGAATGCTGGCGGCATCGATCATCTTGCCGTCGAGGCTGATGGCCCCACGGCCCTGGGCGACCGCCTGGGCATACGCCCGCAGCACCGCCTCGGCCTGGGCCACCTCGGCGGCGGGCGGGCTGAAGACCTGATTGACCGGCGCGATCTGCGTGGGGTGGATCACTTGCTTGCCGTCGAAGCCGAGCGAACGGGCGACCCGGCTCGCCCGCTCCAGCTCTTCGGGGGCCTTGAGTCCGGCGAATGGCCCGTCGAGGCAGCGCAGCCCATTGGCGCGCGCGGCGGCCACAATCGTGTGCATCACGGCGTGCCAGCGGTGCCCTGGGTAGAGCGCGTCATGCTCGTCGCGCTCGCCGAGACTGGCAAGCGGGGCACGCATAGACGCCGCGTAGTCGCCCGGCCCGTAGATCAGCGCCTCAAGGCGCGGCGAGGCCGCCGCAATCTCGCGGGCGTAGAGGAAGCCACGCGCCGTCTCGATCTGGGCCTCGATGCCGATCTGGCGCGTCTGCCCGCGCCCTAGCTCGATCTGGCTGAGCAGCCGCGCCACAAAGGCCACGTCCTCGGGGCCGCTCACCTTCGGCACCATCACCAGGTCAACCCGCTCGCCAACCGCCTCGACCACCTCGATCAAGTCACGATAGGCGAAGGACGTATCGAGGCTGTTGATGCGGTAGATCCGCAGGCGCGGGCCAAAGTCTAGCTCCTTGAACGCCCGCACCACCGCAGCCCGCCCCTGCTCCTTTTCGCTCGGCGCAACCGCGTCCTCCAGGTCAATGATCACCGCGTCCGCCGCGCTGCTGGCGGCTTTCTCGATCATCGCCCAGCGCGAGCCTGGCACAAAAAGTGCGCTCCGCTCAAGTCGCGCCGCCTGCCCCGTATAGTCTGGATTGTCGAACATGCACGCACCTCTTTTTGTAAGACAAGGTTCGCAGGTACTTTACAGTTTGGTCCTACGCAGCGCGTTCTGATGCGCTTGGCCTGACACCTGAAACCTAGCACCTGAAACCTTGCATAAACACAAACGACAAACGACGAAGGACGAACACCGTGTCCGTCCCTCGTCGTTTGTCAGCCCATCGCGCCGCCATCACGTACGGAAGAAGTCAACCACCGAGCTGCGCTCCTCGTCGCTGGGCATCAACTCGATAAAGGTGACCCGGTGCCAGGGGAAGATCACCGCCTGCACCCCGGCGGCCAGGTACGGCACCGGCTTGCCGTCGCGCTTCCGCATATTCGTCACGCGGATAAAAAGATCCGTCGTCAGCGGCTCCTGGTCAATATCAGCGAGCACCGGGTCTTCGCTCGTCAGGTGCAGGATCACGGTCTTAGCCACGGGGTGCTCCTAGTCAAACTCAAAGCGTAAGATCAGCGTCCCAAACTTCAGCTCGTCGCCGCTACGGATGGGGGTCGGTGCCTGTGGCGACAGCCGCCGACCGTTGATGAAGGTGCCGTTGGCGCTGGAGAGATCTTCCATGACAAAGCCGCCGGCCTGCGGCGTAATGATCGCGTGGCGGCGCGAAACCCCAGCGTCATAGCCGCCATCAAGCCCCAGATCGACATCAGGGTAGATCCCGCGCTGGTTATCTTTCCGGCCAACCAGCAACTCCTGGGCCGTATCAATCACAATCCGGCGACCATTGTTAAGCACCACCAGGCAGATAGCCGGGGCGGCGCTAGGTGCGGGCGCGTCCACCGTCGTCGGTTCGGACTCCTCGACTCGAGACGGCGCGCCCATCACGCTCTTGTTCAGGGCTGCGGTAGTCTCGCGGCTCCGGCTGCTCACCAGCAGCGTCGCCCCGCACTCCGAGCAAAAGATCGCCCCGTCGATCTGCTGGGCTTTACAGTGGGTGCATTGCTGCATGACTTATTCCCCCCGGCCCTCTTGCTCGCCGTGCCCCATCAGGCCACGAGTGCCATACTTAATGCGCTTGCGCCCCTCAGCGCTCGTCTGCCCCGAGCGCAGCAGGCGCGTCGCCTCCTCCTGCACCGTACGGGCCAGATCCACCTCGCCAGCCTCGAAGAGACGGGTGCCCGCCATCTGAAGGCGGTGCGTGGCCTCTTCGATCTGCCCCTCCTCGACATTCTTCCAGGCTCCGGCTTGCAGCCTGTAGGCCACCAGCCGTTCGAGCCAATGCTTCACCGTCGCATCCACCTCGTAGGGCACCGTATCGGCCTGCCGCAGACCCACCCGCAGCACCAGCTCGCCCTCTTGATTGTGCAGGTTCATGCCGGGCAGGCTATAGCGCAGAGTCAGCCGCAGCAGCGGATGGTCGCCCACCTTCAGGGGCGGCACCACCACCTCAAGCAGCAACGCCTGGGGGTCGCTGCCCGGCCAATCGCCAAGGCTGGCCGTCCACAGCAGCTCGCGCTCCTCCACGGACTGCACGGGGGCGATAAAGGGCCGCACCCGGTCGAGCGAGCGCAGCAGCGCACCGGGCCGCATCTCGACCCGCAGGGACACTTCTTGGGCAAAGACCGACGACATCCGCTTCACCTCGTCGGTGAAGACCTTGGTGATATCGAGCGCCGAGGTGATGTATTCGGTGCGACTATTCTCACGCGCCGCCATCGTCTCAAGCAGATCCTCGTTCCACTCGCCCCCGATGCCCAGCGCCGTCACGCCGATCCCACGGCCCTGGGCGCGGCGGGCAATCTCGACGCAACGGCCCTCGTCGCCGTAGGTGCGCCCGTCGGTCAGCAGCAGAATGCGGCTGACGCCCCGGCTGAGCATCGGGCGCTGCACCTCTTGGACGGCCAGCGCCATGCCGGTCGCCATCTCGGTGCCGCCGACCGCCTCGACCATGCCAACCATACGCTTGAGGTCGGCCTTATTGCGCGCCCGCTGCGCGGCCACCACCACCTCAGCCCGGTCGTTGAAGGTCACCAGCGAAAAATAATCATCTTCGCCGAGCATGTCAATAATGCGCGCAACCCCATCTTTCACCTGCTGGAGCCGCTCGCCCCGCATGGATGAGCTGCGGTCGATCACCAGGCAGAGGTTCAGGGGCAATTTGGGCAGGGTCGTTGGGACGCCCTGGGCGTTCATCTCAAGCAGCACATAGATCAGCTGCGGCTCATTGCTTTCGGGCAGCACGCTACGGCTGAGGGTCGAGCGGAGCTGAATGCCAGGGGCCATGGTCACCTCTCTAGCAGAGGGAGGGTCACCACCACTGCGGAGATATTATCGTCGCCGCCAGCTAAGTTTGCCAGGGCAATCAGCTCGTTGCAGGCATCCTGGGGCCATGGGCTGCGGGCCAGCGCCTGGGCCATCATGGCCTCGTCAATCATGCCCCACAGCCCATCGGAACAGAGGAAGAGGTGTGAACTTTGGCCGACCGTTTGATAGATGAAGTCTACCATTACTTGGGGCTGTTGGCCGACCGTGCGGTAAAGTTGGTTCCGCAACGGGTGTTCGCGGGCCTCGCTCGGCTCAAGCTGGCCAAGCTGAATGAGCCGCCCCACCGTCGAGTGGTCAGCGGTAAGCTGGCGCAGCCCCCCAGGCTCAAAAAGGTAGGCCCGACTGTCGCCGACGTGGGCGATATAGAGGCTACCGCCAACCAGCAGGATGGCGGTGCAGGTGGTGCCCATATCCGAACCCATCACCTGCGCCGAATCCCAGATCGCCTCGTTGGCCGACTGCACCGCCGCAATCATCATCGGCTGAAGCGCCTCGTCCATACGCTCGTCGAGGGCCGGCAGCACGAGCTGACTCAGCACATGGTGTACCACCGTGCGTACCGCCAGGCGGCTAGCCACCTCGCCGCCCTGGTGCCCGCCCATTCCGTCGGCGACCACAAACAGGCCCACCGAAATCTCGCCGCCCTCACGCGGCAAGGTGGTGAGCATGCTAAAGACACTGTCTTGGTTGACCTCGCGCACCCGGCCAATGTCGCGGGCGGCCATCGCGGCCAGCCCCTGCCGCGAATTGCGGGAGCTGAGGGCTGGGGCGCTGTTCGCTGCGAGCTGGCGTGTGCCCTCAAGGGGGTCGTCAACAAGCGTGGGGAGGTCGCTGGGCAGGGGCGGCTCCGCGCTGACAGACAGCGCGGCGACCCGCTCGATGGTCAGCACGCTATAGGGGGCCGTCGGCGTTTCCGCGCTCTCGGCAGGCACCTCAGACACGAGCGCCGCCGCCTCAGCGGGCACCTCGGGGAGCGGGTGGGGCACCTCAGCCGACTGATTGCGTGACGGGGCGACATCAAGGGCTGGCCCGCTGCTCGCCCACCAATCTGCGCTCTGTGGGTCAGACGGCGACGGGTCGGACGGCGACTCGGTCTGCATTGCATCACTCCAGGCAGCGCGAAGGCGAAGACTAAGGAGGTGTCAGCACATTTCTTGTCAAGCGGTGGAGTGATGCTTTCCTAGTGCTGTGCCTAACAAACTGCTACTTCCTTAGTACCCAAGCGGTACAATTATGCCTTTAGGGCGTAGACATGATGATCCATCGAGCCAACATAGACCACGCCATCAACCACAGCGGGCGACGAGACGACGGCGGCGCCGGTGGGGTGTTTCCAGATCAGCGCGCCCTGGCCCGCATCGAGACAGTAGACGTGGCCGTCTACGGCGCCGAAGTAGACCCGCCCCGCCTCGACGCGGGGCGAGGAGGTAATCTGACTGCCGGCATCGTACTTCCAGACCAGCCGGCCCGTCTTGGTCTCTAGGGCATAGAGCATGCCGTCCACCCCGCCGACGAAGAGCCGCGTACCGACGACAAAGGGCGAGGAATTCACATAGTGGCCGGTGCGAAAGCGCCAGGCCGGCCAGCCGCCCTCGGCGTCAAGCGCGTAGAGATTCTGGTCGAGCGAGCCGACGAAGATCAGGCTTTCGCCCATGGCGGGCGACGAGCGCACCGGCTGCTGGGTGCGCTGCTTCCAGCGCACCATGCCGGTGCGCGCATCAAGGCTGTAGACGTGTCCATCGTCGCCGCCGATGAAGATCGCCTGGCCGCTGATGCAGGCCGACGAGCGAATCGGGTTCCAGGTGCGGTATTTCCAGATCACCGTGCCGCGCAGACCATCGACCGCGTAAATGTGCTGGTCGTCCGAGCCAACGAAGATGACGCGATCCTCGATGCGGGGCGACGAGCGGATCGCCTTAGCGGTGCGGAACGTCCAGCGCAGACCACCACGGCGCATATCAAGACAGTAGAGCGCGCCATCCTCCGAGCCGACGATCACATTATCTTGCCACACCACTGGCGACGAGCTAATCCCGCCCTCGGTGGCATATTTCCAGCGGAAGTCGCCGCGACTGGTGTCAAGAGCGTAGAGATTGGTATCGTAACAGCCAACGAAGAGCATCCCGCCCGTGACACAAGGCGACGAGCGCACCTCATCCTCGCAGACGAAATCCCAGACCACCTCGGTGCGCGTGGCGCTCTTCACGATGGCGGGGGCCGCGACCGGGGCTGCGGTGGCGATGCCCAGCCCAACGCCAACGCCGGGGATGGCGAGCAACGCCTGTTTCAGCTCCTCGGCAGACTGCCAGCGCGCCGTCATATCGTACTCAAGCGCCTTCACCACCAGCGCCTCCATCTCAAGCGAGATGGCAGGGTTCACCTGGCGAATCGGGCGCTCCTGGAACGTGAAGGGCGTCTCAAGCCGTGGGTCGGTGTTGGTGAGCAGATGGTGGAGGGTCGCGCCAAGGGCGTAGATATCGCCGACCGGCTCGGCGACGCCGCGATACTGCTCGGGCGGCGAGTAGCCCTCGGTACCGATCATGGTGCCCTTGCGGTCGGTGCGATTGAGGTTGCGGGCGATCCCAAAGTCAATCAGCACAATCCGATCTTGCTCCGTGACCATCACGTTCGACGGCTTCATATCACGGAAGACAATCGTCTCGGGCTTATGATTGTGCAGGTAGGTCAGCACATCGCAGATCTGAATGCCCCAGCGGGCGACGCGCACCTCATCCAGAAAGCCTTTGGTCACCTCAAGGGCCGCCTCAAGATCTCTGCCGGGAACCATCTCAAGCACCAAGTAGACCCGGTTGTGCTCGTCAAAAAAGTCGTAGACTTTGGGGATGGCGGGGTGCTGGAGCGTCGCCAGCAGGCCGGCCTCACGCTCAAAGTTCTTTAGGTTGAGCAGGCGCGTATTCGAGTCGGGGGCGCTCTGCGCCATCTCCTTGATCGCGCAGTAGCGCACCACATCCTTGAAGCGCAGGTCACGGCCCCGGTAGACCACGCTCATGCCGCCCACGCCAATCGGCTCGGTGATCTGGTAGCGGCTCTGGAGGATCGTGCCAGAGGGCAACACGTTCAGCGCCGCAATCCGCCTCGCCTCTTCTTCCTCATCGGTATCGTCGCCCTCGTGTGCGGCGGGCGGCGTAAGGCCGCGCCGCGTATCGCCGCCATCGGGCGGGGCGGGCGGCGTAAGGCCGCGCCGCGTATCGCCGCCATCGGGCGGGGCGGGCGGCGTAAGGCCGCGCCGCGTATCGCCGCCATCGGGCGCGGCGGGCGGGGTCTGCTGGTCGGGTGGCGCAGGCTCCGTAGGCGGCGTGGCAGCTAACGCCTTAGTACCAACCTTTTTAATCAGACCCATAGTACACCTCAGTGGCGAACAAGCGGGCAGGAAGCGCGCCTTCATTATAGTGTTTGGGCGCACGAGCCGCAACTATAGCAATCCTACAGCGGTTGTTGCGCGCCCGCCCGGTGGCTGACGCCACGGGCTAGTACCTGCGAAAGCCGCCTGCGCGGCCTTGCTGAGCCTGCGAAGGCAGGCTTCGCAGCTACAGAGCCGGGGACGTTAGTCCCCCGGATTCAATACCCAGGATAGGATTGCTATAGTACACGTCGCCGGAAGTTCGTTGCCAGTTTGAGACAAGGGGGCAAGGAGACAAGGAGATCGCTACAGGCCGTCATCTCCCGGTTCCCTTGCCTCCTTGTCTCAACCCGAAGCGGACTTCCGAAAAAATGTACTAGCTTGTTTGCGCCATGCCCGCTGCACCCGCCAAATATCAGCCCACACCAGCGTTGATTGGTGCTGGTAATAGGCTGATATTATACTTATAATCTATGCATACTCGGTCGTACGAGCCGCAGTGCTACCGGTAACAGACGCTACGTTTTAGCAACGTTCGTAGGAGGTGCCATGGAATGTGGGTTTCCCCTTCACTTCATTCTACGCGGTCAGCCGACGCTCGATTTACGAGCTGAGCTTGACCCCCGGAGTTGTCCTAACTTCGGCTCTGTAGCGCGACTCAAACCCTAGACCCACTTGAGACTGTCTGACTGATTGGCGCGGCACCGATCTTGTCCCTCAGAACTCATAGCCCGCCCGCGATAGACTGTTCCTACGCCAATGCTCACATTGACAGCCGGCGGGATCGTACGCCCTTGACACTTTCGATGCTACGTAGACCAAGACAAGGTGGCTATATGCACAGAAGAACGGTCGGTATTGTTGTGCTGGTGCTCGTGGCCCAGCTCGCACTTGTCGGTTCGAGTGGCCGCTTGACCTCTTCCGCTAGTGCCCAGGGCGGGATGCCCGGCGATATGAGTGGGGCCGCAAGCCCCAATGGTCAGCCCCCGATGCAGATGGGCAGCACGACCCGCGCGCAGCGCGAGGCGGCGGCGGCCCGTGCGGCGGCGGCTCGTGCGGCGGTGGCAACCAACGCTGCGGCAGCCGCTGGCGCATCACCGCTTGACTCAGCGATCAACTGGTTCGTGTGTCTGATCAATGGCACCCAGCCGAGCAATCCGAACGGCGCGATGCCGATGACGAGCGGCAGCGCGGCCCCCGCTGCGGTCGGGCCAACCCCTGACTACTTTGGGACGGTGCCCAATTTTGCGAATAGCCCCCTGCCGCCGAATGTCGTTATCAGCGATAGCAGCGGCACCGGCGCCGAGGCGATTGCGACCGTGCAAACGGTTATCGGCGCGAGTGGGCAGATCACCCGTGGGGTGGTCACGGCGATTAAGGTGCTTACCCCCGGCACTGGCTATAGCGCCAACGCAACGATTACGATCTCGCCGACCACCAATCTCGCGGGCCTCAGTGGTGATGGA
>CAIWXH010000052.1 GCA_903916565.1 uncultured Oscillochloris sp.
GTTTCCCGCCCGCGAAATGCTTGACGTAAGCCGTATTGTCAAGGCTGGCTCGGCGGCTTGGGCAACTTGAAGCGGCGCATAGGCGCCAAGGGCCACGAGGGTTAGCACAATCCTGGCTAGCGTGAACCTCCGTAGGAGCGTACGGAACTTACCTTGTTTGGTCGTCTTCGTCATCATACGCACCTTCAGAACAATAAAAAGCCCCGCTCGCCCAGACTGTGGGCGAGCGGGACTGTTTCTACAGGTGAAACGTGACGACAATGCGCCCAAACTGCACCCGCGCCCCGTCGTGGAGCGGGGTGGCAACCTCAGGGTCGAGGCGTGAACCATCAAGCCGGGTGTAGTTGGTGCTATTCAGGTCAGTGATCCGCCACTGGTCGCCGCTATGCGTGATCCGGGCGTGCTGGCGGCTCACGCCGCCCATCTCGCCACCAAAGGGGGTCAGGTCAACCTCGGGGAAGATGTTGCTGACCGGGTCTTCGCGGCCAATGATGATCTCGGCCTTGTTGGTGGGCAGGGGCAGCACGGTGCCACCATCGGTCACAACCAAGCGCGGGCCAACGATAGGCGCAGCCGCCGGTGCGGGCGTTGGTGCTGGTGTTGCCACCGTCGCCACCGGCGGAATGGCGACACCAAGGGCCGACAGACTCGCCTGGGCGCGGGCCAATGACTCGCGGGCCTCGCTGAGCCCCTGCGTCACCGCTGCGGGGGTTGCTGCCCCGAATATGGTCTGCATCTGCTCGAACTGGGCGATGATCTGCTGCTGGCGCACGATCTCGTCTGTAAAGCCTTTGACCACGAGCGGGTCCACGGCGGGCGTGAGTGGCGGTAGGCTGTCCAGTTCGGCCTGCGCGTGGGCATGCACCTCGCGGGCCTCGGCGAGACCTTGGGTTACCGCTGCGGGGGTCGCGGCGCCAAAGGACGCCTGCATCTGCTCGAATTGGGTGATGATCTGCTGTTGGCTCGCGACGAGTCCCTCAAGTTCACTGCGGCGGGCCGCAACGGCGGCGGGGTCAACAGCGGGTGGCGTGGGTTCGACCGGCGGGGCGGGTTCGACCGGCGGGGCGGGTTCGACCGGCGGGGTGGGTTCGACCGGCGGGGCGGGTTCGACCGGCGGGGCGGGTTCGACCGGCGGGGCGGGTTCGACCGGCGGGGCGGGTTCGACCGGCGGGACGGGGTCAACAGCGGGTGGCGTGGGTTCGACCGGCGGGGCAGGTTCGACCGGCGGGACGGCCAGCACCGTTGCGTCGTTGGGCGAGACAGTGGCGAGCGGCGGGGCGCTTGTGACCGGCGGGGTAGCAACTGCCGTCGGGACGGCGATCATCGTCGCGGCGTCGGGCGAGACGGTGGCATGCGGCGGAGGCGTAACGAGCGGGGTGAGTACAGTCACGTCGTTAGGGCCGGGCAGCGGTGGGGCGGGCGGCGGCGGGGCGCTCGCCACGGGTGCCTGGAGGTCGGCGCCGCAGTTGTCGCAGAAGCGCTCGCCGGGCAGCACGCTTGCGCCGCATGCCTTACAGATGGCCTCGGCGGTGGTGGTCGGGGCAGGTGCGACCACGGGCGCGACGGCAGCGGGTGTGGCGGGCGCGACGGCAGCGGTACCGATCAGCGCCTGGAGGTTGGCACCGCAGCTTTCGCAGAAAGCCTCGCCGGGCAGCACTGGCGTGCCGCAGTTCGGACAGACTGGTGCGGTCAGCGTAGGCTGAATGGACGCATCGGTGGCAGGTGTGGCAAGCGCTGCGCCAGGGCTAGCGCCCCCGATGGTTGCGCCGCACTGATCACAGAAGCGGTTCCCAGGATCGTTCGGGGCACCACAGGATGAACACGTGGTCATAGGTAGCTCTCCTCAAGCGGAATACGGCTTAATCTTCTAGTCGCTGCGTCAGGCGGCGGGTGGCGTACTTCAGCTCTTTCTGGCCCTCGGCGCTAAGCGCACCGTTCTGCTCAAGCTTGTCGGCCTGTGCGCTCGTCTTTTCCGCCAGTTCCAGTTCGCCTAGATCAAGTAGGCGTGTCGCGGCGGCGCGCAGCTTTTGCGTCGCCCCGGCCACATTGCCCGCCTCGGCCTCCGCGAGCGCACGGGTCTGCAGCTTAAAGGCGGTGACCTTCTCGACCAGGTTCATGACGCGGGGGTCATGGGCCGGAGCCTCGGGGTCGGCGCTGAAACTCAGCAGCACATCCAGCTTCACCTCCTGCGGTGCGCTCTGGCCCACCGGGGTGAAGTGCAACTCGGCCTGCGCGACCCGAAATGAACCAGCGGTGCGAACCGGCAGCATGAGGTCAATGATGACACTGTTGCTCTGGCCGAAGACGAGGTCGCCCAACTTCACCGCCACCTCGCTTTCGCCAATCGGCTGATAGCCCAGATTGGCGATGGTGGGCGTCGCCCGATGGACGGCCCGTGGTGACGACTCTTTGACCAGACGCAGCAGCAGGCGGGCGTCGGTCGCAGCGGTGCCTTGGGCGCTGCGTACCGCTCGCTGGAAGAAGCCCGCAATCTGCGACGGCTCGGCAACATACTCCGAGTTGCCACCCGTCGCCTCGGCCAAGTCATCGAGCAGCTTCTCGTTCCATTCGGCCCCCAGGCCCAGGGCGGTGATCCGTATGCCCGCTTGCCCGAGGCTCTGGGCAATGGTGCGGCAGACCTCCTCATCGCCCCAGGTTTGCCCATCGGTGAGCAGCAGCATGTGGCCCAGGCGGTCAGGCCCGGCGTGTTTCTGGAGCTCGGTTTGGCCCGCCTGCATCCCCAGGGACATCGCGGTGCCGCCCGATTCGACGATGGTGTCAATGGCGGCCAAGAGCGCCACCTTGTCGGCGGCGGGTGTGGCCGGGACGAGCGTTTGCACTTGGTCATCGTAGATCACAATCGCGACAATATCCTCGGCGGTGAGGGTTTCGATCAGGCGGCGGGCCGCTGCCTTCATACTCTCTAGCTTGGCACCCTGCATCGAGCCTGAGCGGTCGAGTACCAGGCAGAAGTTAAGTGGAACCGCCACGGCGGGCGGGGCGGTGGGCGCGGCCTCAACCAACAGATAGGCCACCTGCGGCGCCCCAGTCACGGGCAGCGGCGCACGGCCCCATGTACAGGTCAGCGTGACGGCATCAGCCATCGAGGACCTCCGTAACGGTATGGGCGCGTTGCGGCGCCCCGCATCGGCACCCACGCGGGGCGCCCGTCTAAGCTCGATTCCGACGCATGGTTGGGGTGGTTGGACGCTTGTGAACTGACCGCCCACGCGGGCAGGTTACAAGAAGCGCACCAGCACAACGGTGATATTGTCCTCGCCGCCGGCTTGGTTGGCCGCCACAATCAGCGCCTCGCAGGCGGCCTGGGGATCAGGTTCGCCCGCCAGTAACTGCGCCATCGCCGGGTCGCGGGTCATTTCCCACAGCCCATCGGAACAGAGCAGGATGGCCTCACCGGCCCGCACGCGCTCGCTGAAGAGATCCACTTCGATGCCGGCCCGGTCGCCGAGCGAGCGGAGTACGGCGTTGCGCTGGGGGTGCGTGTAGACATCATCGGCGGCAATCTGGCCGAGATCAACCAGGCGCTGCACGAGTGAGTGATCTTTGCTGACCCGGTGGAGCTTGCTGTTGCGGTAGAGATACGTGCGGCTGTCGCCGATATTCCCGACAATCACGCGGTCGCCGACGACCAGCGCCATGGTGAATGTCGCGCCCATATCGTTGCCCTGGCGGCGACTCTCTTCGACGATTCGCTTGTTGGCGCTCACAATTGCGCGGCGCACGAGGTCTTTCGTCTCGGCCTCACTATAGCTGGCCTCGGGCTGCACCGCGCGGGCCAGATACTCGCTGAGGATGAGTTCGGCGGCGGCGCGGATGGCAAGCCCGCTGGCTACCTCGCCGGCGGCGTGCCCACCCATCCCGTCCGAGACGATATACACGCCCCAGGCTTGGGTGCGGCTATCGTTGTCGAGGCCGAGCTGAATGCTGAGGTAGCTGTCCTCGTTATGGTCGCGCACCATGCCCGTGTCGGTGTGTGCGCCGACGAGTTGGCGCAGAGCGATGGGGTTTGCACGCTCAGCCAAGATTGTCTGGAGGCGGTCGGCGATGGCTACGGCGTCGGTCAGTTCGCCGGTGCGGATCTGGCGCAACACCGTGACGAGGCCCGCCTCGCCTTCGACAACGGCCACGGTGGCCTCGTCCTCGCTGAGCCGCTGGGTGGTGCGTGGGGTGGCGGTCAGTTGTTCGAGCAGTTCGGCCATGGCGGTCAGATCCGACTGGATTGCGGCAGCGGCTTCGCTAGGGACAAAACGGCGCAGATTATCGACCGTGCGGAGCCGTGCCCCGCCCCCTGGTACGGCCTCAAGGTCATTCGGCTCGACGGGGCCAAGGGCGAGACTCTGGGCGTGAAGCTGGGCGACCAGACGCGCCAGACTGGCACCAACTGCGAGGGCGGCGATCTCGTCGAGGGGCACGCCCAGGGGGCTACGGCCACTGTCGTTCAGGATCGTCAACACGCGCTCGCCGTCCTCAAGCTGCTCGGCGATTTCGGGCAGCGTGGCGCGGAGCGTCTCATCAGCGATGGTTGAGATCAGCGCGGCCCCAGCAGGCGCGTCACGCGGGGTAAGGGTGGCACTATAGACGCGAGGCTCCAGAGCGGCTCCGCAGTCATTACAAAAGGCGTCGCCGGACTCGTTGGTGGTTGAGCCACAGGCCCAGCAGCGCCGCCAGGGCCTCGTATCGGTCACGTTGATGGTGCCGCCCAGTTCACCATCTGGGAGCTTGTAGCGGTCGGCGAACAGGGTCGGGGTTGACTGAGTCATCGTTTTCTCCTCGGTGCCGGGCTGGCCCAGCACCGTCGCGACGCCCAAACCGGGCGTCTCAAGCGGCCCGGTTGCGCCGGTGGTGGCAGATCTGGCCCCGCCTAGCTCCGCGTACCCAAGGCTGGAGGCGAGCCAGCGCTGGTCGTCGGCGCTGGGGGAAAACAGCGTTAGCGCTGTGGCGCAGTTCCAGCAGAAGCGGGCCTCGGCACGATTGTCCTGGCCGCAGGCAGCACAGACAGGCATAACCTCTCCGACAGGGGCAGCTTAGTTGACCCGCGCAATCACGACTGAAATATTATCTTTGCCGCCCCGTTCGTTGGCTAGGGCCGTGAGACGTTCGCAGGCCCGAGCGGCTGATGGTTCCTCAATCACGATCCGGGCCAGCTCAACATCTTCAACGTGATTGATGAGGCCATCAGAGCAGAGCAGCAACCTATCGCCGGGGGCGAGCGCCTGACTGGCGGTGTCTACCTCAACCGTTGAGTCGCTGCCGAGCGAGCGATAGACCACGTTCCGCTGTGGATGCACCCGGGCCTCCTCGGGGGTAAGCTGTCCAATATCGACTAAGCGGGCCACGAGGCTGTGGTCGGCGGTGAGTTGGAGCCACGTGAGCTGTTCGCCGGTAACGCCCGCCGCGTTGACGAGGTAGGCCCGGCTGTCACCGACGTGGGCCAGATGGGCCCGCCGCTCGGTCACCACCGCGACGGTCATTGTGGTGCCCATGCCGCGATAGGCCGGGTTCCGTGCGGCCTGGGTGTAGACCATGCTGTTGGCCTCCGTGACGGCACCGCGTAGCAGGTCGTGCCAGCCGGTATCATCAACGGGCACACCGGCGCTCAGGGCGGCGGTGAGCCGGGCTTTGAGCGTGTCGCAGGCCATGGTCGAGGCCACTTCGCCGGCCTGGTGGCCGCCCATCCCATCGGCGACGACAAGCAAGGTGCCAATCGCTCCGTCAGCGGTGGTGAATTCGCCCGCGTAAATCGTGTCCTCGTTCAGCTTACGAACCATACCCACATTGGTGCGGGTGGCGACACTCAGGCGCAACGGCGGCGGCAGACTTGGCGCGGGGTGTACGCCGGGGCGCAGCGGTAAGCCGCAGGCCACACAGTACTTCGCACCATCGCGATTGCCGCGCCCGCAGAAGGGGCAGGCTTGGGTCGCTTGACGCTGGGGCGGCAGGTGCGCGGTGACGCGCACGGTCTCGCGGCCCTGGGCGATCTGCGTGGCGAGATTATCAAGAATCTGCGAGAGGTCTTTGATCGCGCTGGCGGCGTGTTCACGGGCCACACCTTCGGCGCTCTCAAGGCGCTGGCGCCAATAGAAGACGCCCGACTCGACCACGGCCAGTAGCTCGCGCAAACTGAGCGTGTCGGCGGACGAGAGGCGCAGCCGACGCCCACCGGAGAGGGCGACCTCTTCGGGTTCATCGGCTACGGGGGTGCCGCAGCGCGCGCAGAAGCGTGCGGCCAGCAAGAGTGGCGCGCCGCAAGATGTGCATACCCGAGTGCCCTGGTCGGTCAAGACGACACCTCAAGGGGGGTGTGAGGCTTCACGCAATGGTCGCGTCCGTCACACGTAAGACGACGCGCCGTAGGCGACGGATGCACCTGCGGGCCAAGCCGATGGCGGAGTTTTAAGCATTCTGAGGTGCTATACTGGGGGTCAGCCAGATTATAGCATAGGAGCCTTGCGGCGTGTCTACCCCACCCTCGCCTCTCTGTGTCTACTGCCAGACACCCCTTAGCCGCGCCGGGGTTCGTTTTTGCACCAACTGTGGCCGCGAGCAGCCCGCGCAACTTCTGCCCCCCGCGCTGACGACTCTGCTCAATGCCCCGCTGGGGGCCAGTTTGCAGGTGCAGGAGGATGGGCAGACCCGTGTCGTGGCCTTGGGGGCAGCGCCCCTGACGGTGGGTCGCGCCCCTGACAATACTATTCTCCTCACCTCGCGCTTTGTCAGCGGGCATCACGCGCGCGTCGAGACGGTGGGCCAGTCTCACCGCATTGTGGACGTAGGCTCAACCAACGGGCTGCTCTACGAGGGGCGCCGGGTTGCCAGCCACGACCTCACCGACGGCGCGATCATCCGTATTGGCGACTCGGCCACTGGCAGCTTCGTCACCCTCACCTACAGCAACCCCGTGGTCACCCGGACGCCCCAGGCCAGTCAGGTGGCGCAGAGCTACCAGCTTGATCCGAAAAACCCCCAGGTGACGATTGGCCGCGCTGGGTGCGATATTGTCCTCGACAACCCGCAGGTTTCGCGCTTTCATGCCCAGCTTGACCAGGCCGCTGGCGGCGCGGTGCTGCGCGATGCGGGTTCGACCAACGGCACCTTCGTCAATGGGCAGCGCCTCAGTGGCCCCCACACCCTGCGCCCCGGCGACGTGATCCAGATCGGCGCCTTCAAGCTGGTCTACAACGTCGGCAGCCTTGATCAGTACGACCAGCGCGGCGCACTGCGGGTCGATGCCCGTGGCCTGACGCGCCACGTGCAGCGCGACGGCCAGCGCCGGATCATCCTCAACGATGTCTCGCTCAGCATCGCCCCGCGTGAGTTTGTCGCCCTGGTGGGCGGCTCGGGCACCGGCAAAAGCACGCTGATGAAGGCGCTCTGCGGCTACGCCCCCGCGACTACCGGCCAGGTGCTGGTCAACGGCGACGACTTCTATCACAATTTCGACAATTACCGCACGGTGCTTGGCTATGTGCCCCAGGACGACATTCTGCACGGCACGCTGCCCGTCGAGCGCGCCCTGGGTTATGCGGCGCGTTTACGCCTGCCCCCCGACACTGCCGAGGGCGA
>CAIWXH010000053.1 GCA_903916565.1 uncultured Oscillochloris sp.
CCAGGCCGCCACGATGATCGCCAACGCCCGCCTCTTCCGCAAGCTCCAAGAGTCCCAGGCCGAGCTGATCCAGTCCTCGAAGCTGGCTGCCGTCGGCACCTTCGCCGCAGGCATCGCCCACGAGTTCAACAATCTGCTGGGTGGCATGCTCGGCTACGCCCAACTTGGCCTGCTCAGCCCCGACGACGAAACCAAGAACGAGTCGCTCAAGGTCGTGGTGGACGCCTGTCGGCGCGGCAAGAGCATTACCGGCAGCCTGCTGACTTTTTCGCGCCGCCAGGAGCCGCGCCGCGAGCTGGCTGACCTGTATGATGCGATTAACGGCACGCTCATCCTGATGGAGATCGAGCTGCGGAAGCACCACGTCCAGATCGTGCGCGACATCAATCCGGTGCCGCTGACCATCTGTGACGCTGGTCAGATCTCGCAGGTCTTCCTGAATCTGCTAACCAACGCCCGCGACGCGATGCGCCCCGACGGCGGCACGCTCCACGTCACGCTCAATGGCGACGCGCAGACGGGCATCATCCTGAGCGTGCGCGACAGCGGAATGGGCATTCCCGACCACCTCCGCGAGAAGATCTTCGAGCCGTTTTTCACCACCAAAGGTGCCCTGGGCGGCAGCGCAACCCCCGGCACTGGCCTGGGCCTGTCGGTTTCGTACGGCATCGTGCAGAGTCACGGCGGCTCGTTTAAGGTGGTGAGCGCGGTTGGCCGGGGCACGACGATGACCATCAGGCTGCCCGTGATTGCGACGCCCGAGGCTGCCGCAGCGCTGGCCGAGGCTGAGGCCGAGCCTGCCGAACTGCCGAGCCTCCGCATCCTGTTGGCCGACGACGACCTCGCCATCCAGCGCTCACTCAAGCGGCTGCTTGAGCAGATCGGCCACAGCGTCAGCAGCTATGGCAACGGCCAGAGCGCCCTCGACGCCTACAAGGCGGGCGCGTTTAACATCGTGATCAGCGATCTGGACATGCCCGGAATGGGCGGCCTTGAACTGTTGCGCGCACTGCGCGCCTACGACGCCGAAGTTCGCGTACTCATCCTCACCGGGCAGACGACCAGCGCCCAACAGTCCGAGACCATGCGTCTGGGTGCCGCCGCCGTTCTCCGCAAGCCCTTCGAGCTGGAAGAGATGCTCCGGGCGATTCGTGCGGCCTACACCCGCCGCATCACGCCGGTCGGGCGCTGAGCCGCTACTTCAGCTCTGGCATCTCCACCGGCTCCTCGCGTGGCTCGCAGACACCGCAGAAGAGGGCGCGCGCCGTCACGATGGCTTTGTGTGCGCCCTGCTGACCCTGGTACAGAGCGACGATGTGGGGCAGTTCACGGACATGCTCACGGCAAATGGCCCGCCCGCAGAAGGCGCACGTGCCGTGGGCTGGGCGCTCACAGTGCCAACAGTTCATAGCAGTCTCTGGGGCGGTTTGGAGGGGCTACCGCCCCTCCAAAAACCCTCTGCACACGCGCAACCCATGGTTGCGCCTACACCTCCATCACCACCGGCAGCACCATCGGGCGGCGCTTCGTCTCACGATAGAGGAACTCGCCGACCACATCCTTGATCTTGCGGGTGACGTAGGCGCTGTCAACCCCGCCGACCGGCGCGTTGCCGTTGCGCGAGGTGAGCGCCGAGCGCACCGTCTCTTTGGTCGCCTCGACGAGATCCTGGCTCTGGCGCATATAGACAAAGCCGCGTGAGACGACATCGGGGCCGGCGACCAGCTCGCCGGTAGCCATATCCATGCCGACGACGACGATCAGCATCCCGTCCTTGGCGAGCATCTGGCGGTCACGGACGACCACATTGCCGACATCGCCGATGGTGGTGCCATCCACATAGATGTAGCCGACCGGCGCCTTGCCGATCACCTTGCCGAAGCCGTGGGCGAACTCTAAGATCGAGCCATCATCAGGCAGCAGCACATTCTCTTCCGTGAAGTGGGCACCCATACCCATGGCGAGCTTACGGTAGAGCACGAGGTGGCGGTAGTCGCCGTGGAAGGGCAGCACAAACTCGGGGCGGAGCAGGGTCAAGACGAGCTTGAGCTCCTCTTGGGCGGCGTGGCCTGAGACGTGTACCCGCGCGTCGCCACCGTAGATCACATCAGCGCCAAGGCGAAAGAGGTTGTTAATCACGCGGCCCACGCTCACCTCGTTGCCGGGGATGGGCGTGGCCGAGACGACCACCGTGTCGCCCTGCTTAATCTTGAGGTTGGGGTAGTCGCGGTTAGCCATCCGGTTCAGCGCGGCCATCGGCTCGCCCTGGCTGCCGGTACAGACGACGGCGACCTGATCGTCGGGGTAGGCGTTCATCTCGTGGGGCCGAATGAGCGTCCCGGCCTCGGCGCGTAGGAAGCCCATCTCTAGGGCGATGCGCGTATTATTTTCCATGCTGCGCCCGGCGAGCAGCACCTTGCGCCCGTAGGCTTCCGCCGAGTCAATCGCCTGCTGAACGCGGCTGATGTTCGAGGCGAAGGTGGCGACGATAATCCGGCCAGGGGCGACCGCGAAAATATTATCAAACGCCTCGCCGACGGTGGTCTCGCTCGGCGTGTAGCCCTTTGACTCGACGCGCACGCAGTCGGTGATCAGCAGCAGCGGCTTGCGCTGGCCTAGCTCGGCGAGCTTCTGGATATTGGTCGGCCTGCCGTCAACCGGGGTGTGGTCAAGCTTCCAGTCGGTCAGGTAGATGACCAGACCAGCGGGGGTCGTGATCGCAAAGCCGACCGCGTCGGGGATGGAGTGAGCGATATGGAACGGCTCGACCGTGAACGCGCCGACCTGGAACGTGTCGGTGTCGTTGATCTGTACCTGGCTGACCTTGTCGAGCAGGCGATGCTCTTTGAGCTTGTTGGTGAGCAGGCCGTGGGTCAGGCGGGTGGCGTAGATCGGCGGGAAACCGAGGTCGGCGATCAGGTGCGGCACGGCGCCAATATGATCCTCGTGGCCGTGGGTCAGCAGCACGCCCTTGATCTTATCGGTCTTTTCGCGCAGGTAGGTAATATCGGGCAGCACCAGATCAACGCCGAGCATTTCGGCCTCGGGGAACATGATGCCGCAGTCGAGGATAATGATCTCTTCGCCATACTCGACAACCCACATGTTCCGACCGACCTCGCCTGCGCCGCCAAGGGCGAGGACGCGAACCTTACTTTTTGCCATAGGGGTGTGTTGAAGTCGCAGATGCCGGCGATGGGCCGGGCGGTGACTTCATCTCCTTTCCGGGAGTGAGAGCAGTCTCACGACATACTCATGTTGGCCGTCGCACCCCGTGTTTGTGGGGGCTGCGACAGCCGCTCAACGCTATGTAGTTCCGTCGTGCGTACCACGAGGCACCGCCTGGCGGCACCTCAATTGAACTCTGGGTTATGCTGTCGCCGCAGTGGAGGCCGCAGGTGTGGCGGGCGTCTCGCAGTTGTGGCGAATCGCAGCGATGAGTCCGTCGCGCTCCTCAAGGCCAGCGTAAATCGGCAGCCGGGCGGCACCGTACGCCTGGCGGTGGAGGAAGCGCAGGACGGGGTTGGTGATCTGTGGGCTGTAGTCGCGGTCGAGTACCAGTTCGTCAAATGGCTCGTCAGTGTCCTCGTCAGCACCACGGATGGCGACAACGGCAGGCCAGGGGTAGGTTAGGTGCACGCCAAGCGACTCGAAGTGCAGCCCATCGGGGGCTGGCGTGTAAGCTGCCGCCCACTCCTCGATCAGGTTCCAGATCAGCAGGGGCGTGGCGACGATCAGGGCCAGCATCAGCAGGGCGGGGACGACTTGGCCCACGCCAAGGCCGTCGGCCATACTCTGTTGGAGGCTTGGCCACAGCGCAAAGGGGTTATAGCTGATCCGTAGTGTGCCGGCGAAGCTCCAGATCGCAAAGGCCCAGATCAGCAGGGCCGCGACGAGCAGAACCAGGGTCAGCCGGCGACCGGCGGCGGAGAGACGATATGTTTTCATCAAGCTCTAAAATAGACTTAGTTGCTCCAGCGGCAGATCATCTTCCCGCTGCGTTGGCGGCGCCTGAGCCGCCTGCGCGGCCTGGTCGCGCTCGACCTGGGCGAGGATCGCGGGCAGACTCTGGAAATCGGCCTCAAGCAGGGGGCGGTTCTGCGGCTGGTGCAGTGCTGCCGCCGGGTGTAGCATCGGAACCAGCAGACGGCCCGCGATGGGGTGCGGCTGGCCGTGAATACGTGAAATCTTTGCGCCGGGCAGGAAGAGGTTCATCGAGAAGCGGCCCAGGGTAACGATCACCCGTGGGTTGATGGCCTCGATCTGCCGGTAGAGGTACGTCTGGGTGCAGGTGGCGATCTCGTCGGGCTGCGGGTCGCGATTCTGGGGCGGGCGACATTTCACCACATTGCCGATGAAGACCTCGGCCCGGCGCAGGCCCGCCTGCGCCAGAAGCTCGTCGAGGAATTGGCCCGAGGGGCCGACGAACGGGCGCCCTTGCCGATCCTCATGATAGCCAGGGCCTTCGCCGATCAGCATGATCTTCGCGTCGGGCGGGCCTTCGCCCGGCACGGCGCACACGCGCCCGGTGTGCAGCCCGCACAGGGTGCAGGTCGTTGTCGCCTGTGCGATGAGTTGCAGCGTCTCTGCGGCGGTCAAGCTATGCCCTGTCCTGGTATCAGCCTTTTCTACCACGATCATTATACGCGATCCGGCCTTGCCGACACAAGAGCGGTTTGCTGTGGTGAACGGGCGGTTGCCCCGTCGCCTTTTACCCCTCACCCCCGGCCCCTCTCCCTCACGGGGAGAGGGGAGAGCCCGCTGTAGGATGCGTTCGGCTCACGGGACAC
>CAIWXH010000054.1 GCA_903916565.1 uncultured Oscillochloris sp.
CGATCTGTTTCCCACCCTGGGTGCCCGCGACGGGCGGTTGTCCAACTTATCGCTCTTTGGCGTCATTGCGCGCCTGCTTGAGCCAAGCGCTTACGCAGGTGGCGTCATCGTGCCCGGTGCCGCCGTACCGACGCTGCTGCTGAGTGCCAGCTTGCTTGGCGGCACGCTGCTGCTGCTCTGGCTGCGACGTGCGCGGGTCGCGGGCGCACTGTGGGACATGCTCAGCCTGCTGCTGTGCGCCGTGCTGCTGGTGCTGCCGGTCAGTTGGGATCACTACCACGCGCTGCTGCTGCTGCCGCTGCTGACAAGCTGGGCCGCGCTCTGTGACGATGGCGCAGCCCCGATGCTCTGGCTGGCCGCCTACACGCTGCTGATCTTCGGCGTCGCCCGCGACATCTGGCCCGCCGCCGGAACCACGCCCGGCGCGTTTGCGCTGCTCTTTGCCTCGTATCGCACCTGCGGGCTGCTGCTGCTCTGGCTCTGGCTTGCCCGGCGGCTTATGCACGGCGGGCCGACAGGCGGGACAGATATTCCTGCGGGAGCCACGGCGGTGGCTTTATAGCAATCCTACAGCGGTTGTTCCGCGCCCGCCCAGTGGCTGAAGCCACGGGCTACGGGGTGCGAAGGCCGCATGCGCGGCCTTGCGGAGCCTGCGAAGGCAGGCTTCGCAGCTAAAGAGCCGGGGACGTTAGTCCCCCGGATTCAATAACCAGGATAGGATTGCTATATGAGTGCCTCCGTGGTTCGTCGCCTCATCGGTCTGTTGAGCATCGTGGCCCTGGCGTGGGCCATTGCGTCTCAAGCGCCGTCGCCGCAGCGCTTCACCCTCGGGACACCGGGCGATACCCCGCTGGCGTACGGCTTCTGGTCGGGCGAGGCGAATGCCGATGGTGCCTACCGTTGGAGTGACGGCGACAGTACGTTGCGTCTCTTTGGCTATGGGGCGGTGGGCGCCGTAGACCTTTCGCTACGCATGATCGGGCCGCAGGGTTCCCGCGCCCAAACAACCACCCTGAATCTCTGGGCGGGCGACATGCTGCTCTTTGCGGGCGAAAGTCCCGCAAGCTGGCGCACCTACCATTTGTTGGTGCCGCCCGTCGGCCCTGGCTGGGCGACGCCCGCGCTGCTGGTTGGCGGCACGACGACCACCGCAATCCAGGGCGACGCCCGCAGCGTCGGGGTGGCGCTTGGCGTGGTGCGGATCGCGCCGCTGGCTGGCCTGCGCCCCCTGGCGCTCGCCGAGTACGCCGCCTTCGTCGCGCTGCTGCTGGCGCTGATCTGGGCTGGGGTCGGGTGTGTAGGCGAATTTCTTGGGAATGCGGCGGCGCGGTTCGACCTGCGGGGGCTTCGTGGTGAAGAACCTGCGGCGCATGTTCCGCGACGTGAACTCGTCGGCGCGTGGGTGGGGCTGGCCGTGGCGCTGGGCGCGGGCGTGCTGCTGCTTGTCTGGGTGCGAACGAACCCCGCCGAGGTGGCCTACCTGCTGCCGCCACTCTGGGCGCTGACGCTGCTGCCGGGCGGGGCCATCGTCGCCCTTTGGCTGCTCGCACGGGCTGGCCCCCGGCTCGGTGGAAGCCTACCTGCGGCGGCGCTGGGCCTTGGGCTGGGGCTGGTTGGCGCACTGCTGCTGCGCGTCCAGATGTGGCCGCTCCTTGGCGGGGCGCTGCTGCTGGGCGGCGCGCTGACGGCGGCAGCCGCGCTGGCGAAACGCGAGGCGGTGCCCGTCGCGGACGCGCACATTCAAACAGAGCGGGCTGAGGCAACGTCGTTCGCTGGCCCCCGCCCGGTGGCTGAAGCCACGGGCTACGGGGTACGAAGCCCGCTGAAGCGGGCTGATGAGCCTGCACAGGCAGGCTTCGCAAGATCTAGCCGGAGGCTTCAGCCCCCCGGCGGGCGACGTTACCTCAGCCCTGTTCAGCCAGAACGCACCGGGCGCTGGTGGTTCTGGCTGGCGCTGGTGGGCTGCGGCCTGCTCGCCCTAGCGCTGCGCCTCGTTCAGCTCGACGCGGTGCCGTTCGGTCTTTGGCGCGACGAGGCCCGCCACGGGCTGATCGCCCTGCGTATCCTGAACGAGCCTGGCTATCGGCCCATCTACGTGCCGGGGCAGGCCGACATCCCGGCGCTGCTGTTCTACCTTCAGACGCTCAGCATTAGCGCCCTGGGGCCGACGATTGCCGCCCTGCGCGCCGTGCCCGCCATTGCCGGTGGCCTAACCGTGCTGGTGATCGCCTTCCTCGGCACGCAGCTTTGGGGACGCACGGCGGGGCTATGGGCCGCCGCGCTGCTGACGGTCGCAACGTGGCACCTCACCCTGAGCCGACTGGCCTTTGCGGCGGTACTCGATCCGCTCTTTACGCTGGCGGCCCTCGCCCTGATCTGGCGCATCACGACCGGGCGGGCGCGGGGCTGGCGGAGGCTTGTCGAAGGCGCGGGCGCGGGCATGACGCTGGGGCTGGCCCTTTACACCTACCACCCCGCCCGCCTGATGCCGCTGGTCGCTGCGCTCTGGATCGCCCTGCTGCTCGGTCGCGACCTACGGGCTTGGCGCCGTGCGGCGCCTGGGCTGGCGGTGCTTGTGGTCGTAGCGCTGCTAGTGGTCGCTCCGCTGCTAAACTATTGGCTGAATGAGCCACGCGGCTTTAACCAGCGTGTCGGCCAAGTCAGCCTGCTTGACCGCGAGAGCGAAAAGCGCGCCCTGAGCGTTGACCTCGACCGTAACTTGGCGCGCTACGCCCTGATGTGGCACGTCACGGGCGACTTCAACGGGCGTCATAATATCCCCAACGACCCGATGCTCGACCCGCTCACGGGCCTGCTCTTCCTGACCGGCCTGTTCACCCTGGTTGCAGGCCGACCGACGCGGGCGAGCTACCCGCTGCTGGTGCTGCTCGGCGTCGGCCTCCTGCCGGGCCTGCTCTCGAACGACGCGCCCCACGCCGTTCGCACGGTGGACGCGCTTGCGCCCGCTATGCTGATCGCCGCCTATGCGGCGGCGCGAGCCACCAGCCTACTAGGCCGTGCGCCCCTAGTACACGTCGGCGGACATGCGCGGCAGGTTTTGTACCACGAAGCGCACGAAGGGCACGAAGGCCGAACCGCGTGCGGCGGCGCTCCGTGCCTGCCGAGAATCACCGTGCAACCCGACAGAAACGTCCAGAAAGCTGGACTAGTGCGCGCTGTCGCCCTCGCCGGGGCCGTAGGCGGGCTGCTGCTCTTCAACAGTTGGGCCTACTTTGGGCGCGTGCCCTACGACCCACGGGTCTGGGACGCCTTTAGCTACACTGCCGAATCTGCCATCGGGCGGACGATTCAGACCGGGCGCTGCGCCGGGCCGGTGCTGGTGCCGCAGGCGATGGTCGCAAGCGACGCCCTGCGCTATCTGACCTACGGGCGCACCGTCGAGCCGTTCGACCTCAGCAGCCCGCCGACGCCACTTCCCTCGGGTGCCTGTCTCTTTATGCCAGCCGATCTTGCGCCCGCGCAGCGCGAGCGGCTGGCGCAACGCCTTGGGGTGCCGCCCCCGTTGGCCCCGTGGCGCTACCCAGGCACAGACACGCCGGTCTTCTGGCTCTACCAGATGCCATGACGCGATCAATGCGCCGAAGGGGGCCAACGTTTTACGTGTACCGCGCCCGATGATACACTGTGGCTACGCGATTGATATTTAGGAGGGTGTGATGCGAGGAAGTCGAGCCCGTGAGCGCCAGGCGAGCGAAGCGACCCAAAAGCGTGCCGAGGCCGATGCACGTCAGCAGCGACGGGCGTTCATTCAGGCGGTGGACGAGATTGCGACGGGTTTGGGCGAGATCGAGCCACGCGCAAAGGCCACGATTGAGCGCTCCGTGGCCGCGCTGGGAATTGCACCGGCCCAGGCGCTCAAAGCCGAGGTTGATGCGATCCAGGCCGCTGGCGGAATGCCTACCGTTGATGGGAGCCGCAAGCGCACGCCCGGCGGAATCTACCTGCTCTTGCTCAAGCAGCGGATGAACGAGGCGGGGCAGAAGGAACAGCTCAAACAGATCTTAGGGAAATAGGGCGGAAGCCCAATACGTTTCAAATAAGCCGATCCAGCTCTGTTTTCGCCCCTCTCCCCCGGCCCCTCTCCCACCAGGGGAGAGGGGAGAGCCGCAGCAGGACGCTTGCGACTCCCCCTCTCCCGCTCTGGGAGAGGGGGCTGGGGGGAGAGGGCGGGCGCGGCGGCAGAGGACGTTGCAACCGTCACAGGTGAGGGCCAGCGCGCCTGTAATCTTGAGTTTATTCTGTGATAAACTAGAGAAACCCACGCTACCAGGCACGCGATGATCGAGGTGCTGTCACAAACCTATGCGTACTTCCTGGCGAACCAAGCCCGCTTCTGGACGGAGTTGGGGCGTCATCTAACCCTAAGCGGCAGCGCCCTGGCCCTCAGCCTGCTGCTCTGCGTCCCCCTGGGGATTTGGGCAGCGCACCACACGCACCTTGCCCAGTATGTGATCAGCGCCATCGGCGCCCTGCGGCTCATCCCGAGCCTCGCCATTCTCTTCCTGGCCCTGCCCTATCTCGGCACCGGCTTTGGCCCAGCCCTGGTCGCCCTGACCGTGCTGGCCCTCCCGCCGGTGCTGATCAATGTGTACGCTGGCATCCTGGGCGTCGAGCGGGCCGTCATTGAGGCCGCAAATGGCATGGGGATGACCAAGCGTCAGTTGCTCGTGCAGGTTGAATTGCCCCTGGCGATGCCAGCCATCATTACGGGCATTCGCACCGCCGCCGTCGAGGTCATCGCCAGCGCGACCCTGGCGGCGTTCATCGGTGCCGGGGGGCTCGGCATTTTCGTCACGCGGGGCTTCGCGCTGTTCGAGCCACGGATTATGCTCGTCGGCGCAATCCCGGTCGCAGTCCTGGCCCTGTTTAGCGAGATGGTGTTCGGCCTGATCGAGCGGCGGGTTACCCCGCCCCGCTAACGCCGTGAAACCATAAGGTGCAGACGCTCAACTCTAGGAGGATCGATGAAGCGCTTGTTTAGACCGGCCCGTGGCGCACAGTTGCTGCTGTTGTTGGTTATGGCCCTGCTGGCGGCGTGCAGCCAACCCGTCGCTGCCCCCCCGCCGACCGCCCCCGCCGCCCCGCCGACGCCCGCTGCTTCGGCCTCGACCGCGCTCGCCGATTCGGCCCCGGCCACCGCGCCCGCCGCCCCGGCCACTGCGCCCGCCGCCCC
>CAIWXH010000055.1 GCA_903916565.1 uncultured Oscillochloris sp.
CCCCAGCCCCCTCTCCCTGAGCGGGCGAGGGGGAGTCGGACGCATCCTGTTGCAGAATCTCCCCTCTCCCCGTGAGGGAGAGGGGTAGGGGGGGAGGGTCGTCCGGCAGCAAACTGTCAAGCTGTTTTGAACCTTGTCTAAGGCATGGTTCAAAATGGGCACATTCAGCTTTACAGTCTTGCGACGAGGCGATGAGGTGATGAGGCGATGAGGCGATACGGAGCGCCTCATCGCCTCATCGTTTCGTCGCTGAATTGTCAATCTGGATTGAAACATGCCTAAGCGTGATTGCCCAGGGCTGCAAAAAAAAGGGTATGGGGATGGCTCTGCAATTCCCCATACCCATGCCGGTAGACGTGTCGGTTAGGAGACGACTGGCCGGAACTTATACCCGTAGACGAGAACCCCGTCCTCGCCGGTGTCAACCAGTTTGCGAGTGACCATCTCGACGGGCAGGCCGATTGACAGGTCGCCTTCGGCGCAGTCGGTGAGTTGCGCGGTTACGAGCGGCCCTTCGACGAGGCGCACCATCGCTATCGGGTAGGGAGCCATGCCCTCGTAACCATCAGGAACCTGGCGCAGCACGCTGAAGCTGTAGATCTCGCCGCGCCCGCTGAGGGCGACGGGTTCCCATGCGTCGGCGGCTTCGCCAAGTGCGGTCGGCTGGGGCGGGAAGCGCACCGCGCCGGAACTGCGGCTACGCTGACCCTCAAGGCGGTAGCGGGCGGCGCGACCGCGCCAGTGTCGGGCGATTTCCATTGAGGTATGCTCCTTTATCTCCGCGCCGTGCCGCCCGTGAGAAGGCTTACTATCGGCTGGAGGAATTCATAAGGGCGATAAATGCAGCACCAAAGACGACACCAACGCAGACGGCGATCACCAGGACGATCACCACCTCGATCAGGATGACGTAGAGCGCCTTCTGGCTGGGCAGGTTCATCCCCGACTGGATCGCCAGATAGGCTAGGTAGAAGTTGTAGATCGCTAGGGCGATCATGGCGATGGGGCCGAGAAATGGGATCAGGCCAAGAATACTGCTGGCAACCGTCAGCGGTGCGCTAAATAGGGAGAAGTCCCATGCCAACTCGCCGAAGCTTCCGGTGCCGCCAAAGGCCCGGCCTAGTCCAAACGTAATGCCCCACGAGATCAGTAGGCCGATGATCGTGCCGAAGATCGCACCGCTGATGGTGGAGCCAACCCCCGCGCCCGTACCGCTGATCTGCGCTCCAATCGCCCCCAGGATTGCGTTAATCACGCCCGCGATCACCGAGTAGATCAGCGCCCAGCCTAGGTTGTCCTTCTCGTGTTCCTCGAACGTAGCAACCGATGGTCTGGTCAGTACTGCGATACTGCCGTTGATCATTTCCTGAAACATGCTTGCTCCTTCACTAGTCATAGTGCGGATATGCAGCATCATTGTACCGGGTAAATCGCACGTCGTAAAGACCCTTTAGCACTGCGTAACACAGAGCAAACATTGCTAAAGAACGCTTTACGTTCGTATTCACCCGTGCGCAGGATTACATCCGCATGTTTCAGGAAGCACGTCCTATCTACAATGATTCAGCTACCAGCACGCTGGTGGCGGCGGTGACGCCGACTCCGCCGAGGCATTGGGCCAAGGCCACGCGGGCACCGGGAACCTGTGTTGGCCCGGCGACGCCCTTGAGTTGGCGAACGAGTTCGACCACCTGATAGACCCCGCTGGCCCCGGCGATGTCGCCACGGGCCTTGTAGCCTCCGGCGGTGGCCAGGGGCGTGCGGCCAGCGGGCGCGATAGCCCCATCTGCGGCATGACGCGGCGCCGCGCCGCGCTCGTAGAATCCAATTGACTCAAGGGCCAGAACCGCCGTGATGCCGTGGGGATCGCTTAGTTCAAGCACCTGCACATCGCCAAGGCCCAGGTGAGCACGGGCAAGAGCGACGTGCGCGCTGGCTCGTGAGGCCGCGAGATCAAGCGGGTCGGGTCGGGCACCGAGGGCCGGGATGTCGCTGCCAATCGCCGTACCGGCGAGGCGCACTAGCGGGCCGGACAGTTCACGGGCGAGGCGCTCCGAGGCAATAATCAGCGCGGCAGCGCCGTCGGCAACGCTAGAGCAGTCGAGCATATTCAGGGGCGAGGCGATCTGACCGGCCTTGCGGTACTTGTCTGCGCTGATGCCGAAGCGGTAGAGAGCCTGCGGGTTTTTCGCCGCGTTGGCGTGGGCGTTCACCGGAAAAGGCGCAAACACCTCAGCGGCATAGCCGTGTTCGTACATGTAGCGCCGCATCAGCAGCGCCCACTGAGCGGTGAGGGTGATGCCGTGGATGCCCTCCGCCTCGGCGTCAGTGGCCAGGGCCAGGGCCGCCTCCAGTGCGCCATCGAGGCGGTCAGTCACTTTCTCGGCACCAAGCACCACGGCCACGTCGCACGATCCGCTGGCTACGGCCTGAGCGGCCTGATGCAAAGCGGCTCCGCCACTGGCCCCGGCCGCCTCAATCCGCAGCGCAGGTATGCCCGCCAGACCAACCGCCGCCGCCAGATAGGAGCCAAGCTGGCTCTGCGAGGCCATCGACTCGCCGAGGGCGTTCGCCACATACACCGCACCAACACGTCCGGCGTCTAAGTCGGGAACCTGGGCGAAGGCCGCCCGCACCGCCTCGCTGGCCAGGTCGGCCAGACTCCGTCCGTAATGCTCGGCCACCGGCGTGGCCCCCGCACCGATTATGTACACACTTGTCACAATATTATCCCTCATTGTAAGGGCGCTGCTGCGCACGACGACGCCCTTCCTACCCCATCACCAGCTTGCCGCGCCACTTCACGTAGATCGCATAGTCTACAAACTCCGCACGGGCCAGATACGCCGCCGTGAGCGGGGCGCGGGCGCGGCGCTCCAGGATCGCGTCCGTCACCGTCAGGGCGTAGGCGTCGGAGCCAGCGCCGCTGCCGTAGGAGGTGACGAAGATCGTGTCGCCGGGCGAGGCTACGTCCAAGGTCGCACAAAGACCGGCCAGGGCTGCGCCTGAGTAGGTATTGCCGATCTGGGGCGAGAGTAGGCCGGGGGCGATCTGCGCATCGCTGAAACCGAGACGTTTGGCGACGACCTGAGGGAACTTGGCGTTGGGTTGATGGAACACGGCATAGGTGAAGTCGCCGGGCGTGCGATCAAGGTCGCCAAGCAGCCGACGGGCCGCGCTCTCGATGGTGTGGAAGTAGGCTGGCTCGCCGGTGAAGCGATTGCCGTGCATCGGGTAGGGCCGGTCGGCGCGGCGGTAGAAGTCGGGCGTATCGGTGACATACGACACCGTCGCCTCGATGGTCGCCAGAGCCTGCTCAGCCGGGCCAATCAGTAGGGCCGCCGCGCCCGCTGAGGCGGTATATTCCAGGGCGTCACCAGGGCGACCCTGGGCCGTATCAGCACCGACGGCCAGCACATAGTCGGCCATGCCGCTCCCGACCATCGCCATGCCCGCTGTCAGAGCCTCGCTCCCAGCCTTGCACGCGAACTCCCAATCAGCCGCGCTCACCCAGGGGGATGCCCCGAGGGCCTCTGCCACAACCGTACCCGAGGGTTTGACGCTGTAGGGATGGCTCTCCGAGCCAATCCAGACTGCGCCCAAGCGCTCGGCGGGCACCTGGGCGCGGGCCAGGGCGCTGCGGGCGGCCTCAATCGACATCGTAATCGTATCCTCGTCCGGCCCCGGCACGCTCTTCGAGTCCACCGGTACCCCACCCTGCCCATCCGTCCAGACCCGCGCAATCTCCTTGGCGGCGATTCGATAGCGCGGTACGTACACCCCGTAGCCAACAAGGCCCACAGGGCGGTTCGGCTTCATCATGTTAAAAACTCCTTCATAACGCTGACAAGGTGACGAGGTGATGAGGGTGACAGAGTGACAGCTTCGCTGGCTCTCACGTTACTCCCTATAGCAGTCCTACACAGGTTGTTTCGCGCCCGCCCACGTGGACGAAGGCCGTCTGCGCGGCATGGATGAGCCTGCGAAGGCAGGCTTCGCAACCAAGAGCCGGGGGCTTTAGCCCCCATACTTTTCGAATAAGCCGATTTTGTGCCGACCGTGCCCCCTCACCCCCTGCCCCTCTCCCTAGGGAGAGGGGGCTGGGGGGTGAGGGCTGAGCGGCGGCAGATTCCTTATTCGATAAGTATTGGCTTTAGCCTCCCGGAGTCAACAACCTGCGTAGGATTGCTATATCA
>CAIWXH010000056.1 GCA_903916565.1 uncultured Oscillochloris sp.
GCCGCCTTCCAACACTTTGCCGAGGCGACGCTGGGCAAGGGCGTGGTCGTGTGTCGTGACCGCCCCAACTTCATCGGTAACCGCATCAGCGCCTTCGCCGCGATGAGCGACCTGGGCTTTATTTTGGCCCACGGCTACACCGTCGAGGAGGTTGACGCGCTGACTGGCCCGCTGGTCGGACGCCCCAACAGCGCTACGTTCCGCCTGCTTGATATGGTCGGCAACGACATTATGGCCCACGTCGCCAACAATCTTTACCCGGCTATTCCCGACGACGAAAGCCGCGAGACGCTGCGCTCGACCGACCTGCTCGACCGCATGGTTGCCGCTGGCAAGCTGGGGCGCAAGGCGGGCCAGGGCTTCTATAAAGAGGTGCGCCAGGGCGACAAGCGCGAGTTTTGGCCGCTTGATTTGCAGACGCTCGACTATGCGCCGTTGCAGGGCAGCGCCACGGTTGATGCCTTTGGCAAAGCGGCGAAGAAGCTCAAGAGTCTGCCGGAGCGCCTGCGCTTTATGCTCCAGCGCGGGGTCGAGCAGCCCGACGACCGCGCCGCCGCGCTGATCGCCCAGACACTTTTGCCGACGATGGCGTACGCGGCCCGCCGTCTGCCCGAGCTTGCCGACAGCGTGGCGGAGATTGACAACGCGATGCGCTGGGGTTTCGCGCACGAGCTTGGCCCGTTCCAGATCTGGGACGCCTTGGGCGTGGCGGAAACCGCCGCCCTGATGCAGAGTCGCGGCCTGGCGCTGCCCGCCTGGGTGACGCAGTTGATCGCGCAGGGTGACGCCAGTTTCTACCGCGACGGTGCCGCCTACAATGTGGCGACGGGTCACCACGAACTTCGCCCGCACGACGAGCGCATCATTGACCTGGCCGCGCTCAAGGCCAGCGGCAACCGGGTTCACGGCAACGAGTCGGCCAGCTTGGTTGACCTGGGCGACGGCGTGCTCTGCTTTGAGCTTCACTCGAAGGCCAACTCGCTTGGTGGCGGCGCCATTCAGGTGCTGCTTGACGCGCTTGAGGAGCTGCAGCAAGACCAGTGGGTCGGCATGGTTGTCGGCAACCAGGGTGCGCGTTTCTCGGCGGGGATGGATCTGAACGACTTTGGCGCCGCCGTGCAGATGGAGGCGTGGGACGACATTGACGAGCTGATCGCGCTGGTGCAGGGCGCGTTCCTCAGCCTGCGCCGCAGCCCGAAGCCGGTGGTCACCGCGCCCTTCGCCCACGCCCTGGGCGGCGGGGCCGAGCTGGCGATGCACGGGGCCGCCTCGGTCGCCGCCGCCGAGACGTACATCGGTCTGGTTGAGGTCGGCGTCGGCGTCATTCCCGCCTGGGGCGGCTGCAAAGAGCTAAACCGGCGCTTTATCGCTGAGGCTGCGCGTACCGGCGGCGATGTGCTAAAGGGTCTTCAGCGCGCCTTCGAGAATATTGGGCTGGCGAAGGTCGCCACGAGCGGGCTTGAGGCGCAGGATCTGGGCTATCTGCGGGCGACGGATCGCATCGTCTTTAACCAGCGCTACCTGATCGGCGAGGCGAAGCGCGAGGTGCTGCGGCTGGTGGGCGCGGGCTACACACCGCCCCCAAGCGAAAAGCAGTGCTACGCGCTTGGGCGCGAGGGGCTGGCGCTGTTGCGCGTCGGCGTCTACCAGTTGGCGCAGGGCGGCTACGCCACCACCTACGACCAAGTGATCGCCGACAAGCTCGCCTATGTGCTGTGCGGCGGCGACCTGAGCAGCCCGCAGTGGGTGGACGAAGAGTACATTATGGGCCTTGAGCGAGCGCTGATCATCGAACTGGCCCACGACCCGCGCACGCTCGCCCGCGCCAAGCACATGCTGGAGACGGGCAAGCCGCTACGGAACTAGACAAGGGGACAAGGGGACAAGGGGACGAGGGGACGAGGGGACACGGGGACGCGGGGACAACCAATTGACGCCGTCAGGCTCCCCTTGTCCCCCTGTCCCCCCAGCGAGCGTAGCGAGCGGCTCCCCCTGTCCCCCCAGCGAGCGTAGCGAGCGACTCCCCTTATCCTCCCGTTGAGCGTAAATATTCAGGAGAGCACAATAATGCGTGAAGCTGTGATTGTCTCGGGTGCGCGCACCGCCGTCGGCAAGTCTGGGCGGGGTGCCCTTCGCACGGTGCGCCCCGACGAGCTGGCGGCGCTTGTGATCAAGGCCGCCATCGAACGCGCCCCCGGCCTGGATCTACAGGAGATCGAGGATGTCATGCTGGGCTGCGCGATGCCCGAGGGCGAGCAGGGGCTGAACATGGCCCGCGTGGCCGCCCAGCGCGCCGGGCTGCCCGACAGTGTCTGCGGCGTCACCGTCAACCGCTTTTGCGCGTCGGGGCTACAGACGATTGCGCTGGCCGCGCAGCAGATTATGGCGGGCCAAGCCGACGTGATTGTCGCCGGGGGTGCCGAGAGCATGAGCATGGTGCCGATGACGGGCAACAAGTTCGCGCCCAACCCGCATCTGGCGCAGCACGACCCCGCCGTCTATCTGAGCATGGGCCTCACCGCTGAGAATGTCGCCCGCGCCTTCAAGGTCAGCCGCGAAGACCAGGACGCCTTTGCGCTGCGTTCGCATCAGCGGGCGCTGCACGCGCAGGTCGCGGGCCACTTCGCGCATGGCATCGTCCCCGTCGCGGTCGAGCTGGTCGAGCTGACGACAGACGGCCAGCGCACGGCGCGCACCGTCAGCTTCGCGCAAGACGAAGGGCCACGCGCCGATACGTCTTTGGCGGCGCTGGGCAAGCTCAAAGCGGCCTTCGCGGTCGCGGGCACCGTCACCGCAGGCAACAGCTCGCAGACCAGCGACGGCGGCGCCGCCGTGGTGGTGATGAGCCGCGAGAAGGCTGACGCGCTTGGCCTGAAGCCGCGTGCGCGCTTCGTCAGCTTCGCCGTCGGCGGCGTGGCCCCCGAGGTGATGGGCATCGGCCCGGTGGTCGCCATCCCCAAGGCGCTGCGGCTGGCGGGCCTCAACCTGAGCGACATTGACCTGATTGAGCTGAATGAGGCGTTTGCCGCTCAGGCGCTGGCCGTGGCCCGCGAGCTCGGCATCGACGAGGCGAAGCTGAATGTCAACGGCGGCGCCATCGCCCTCGGCCACCCGCTTGGCTGCACGGGGGCCAAACTGACGGTGCAGATCCTCGATGAGCTGGAGCGGCGCGGCGGGCGCTACGGCATGGTGACGATGTGCATTGGCGGCGGGATGGGCGCCGCTGGGATTTTCGAGCGGCTGTAGAGGAGAAGAATGGTGCAAGGGTGAACCAAGTTCACCCTTGCACCATCTGGTACAGCAGCAAGCGGTTCGGCCTTCGTGAACTTCGTGCGCTTCGTGGTGAAGAATCTGCCGCGCATTTCTGCCGACGTGTGCTAGGGTTGTTCAGCGCCAGCGGCGCAGCCCCCACGCGCCAAGCAACGCGACCCCGGCGCCAGCCAGGGCCACGGCCAACCCAACCCACGGCAGGATGCTGGACGCCTCGCGCTGGCTGGCGATGTAGGACTGGCGCGTGCCACCGTAGATCAGCTCGGCCTGGAGTGTGTTGCCTTCGCGTCCCTGGGTAACCGCACCGATGGTGGTCACGGGCCGACCGGCGACGAGGCCCGCGTAGCGTTTGGTGCCCTCTTCGGTGCTGCTGCTCCAGTTCAGCCCCGCCTCTTGCCAGCGCTCGTGCGGGCTGATAAGCGTGTAATCCGCGTTGGCGATCTGCACGAGGCCGTCAGCCTCCAGCAAGAGCGGCGGCGTCACGCGCTCGTCCTCGACCCACTTGTCATCGCCGTTATCGTCGGCGCCGCGAAACTCCTCACGAACGTAGGCCACGAAGTCACGGAAACGGGGCTGATTCTGCGGGCTGAGCGTGCCCTCGACCAGCAGTTCGGTGCCGGGGGCGGCACGTTCAAGCGTGGCCGCATGCGCCGGGGCCAGGCGCTCGGCCCGATCTGCGCCAGCGCGGGCCTCGCCCGCCATGTTCACGCCAAAGAAATACCCCAGCCCCACGAAGATCAGCCCGAAGCTCACCAGAAACGCCCTGACTGCCAGTTGCACGGTCTACCTCTTGTCGTGCCGCCCGCCGAGCGACGCCACTTCGCGTATACTCTAGCGAGGGCGGCACGCCCGCGAAGGAGACACGATGATCTGGTTCTACGCCGAGGATATTGTAGCGTGGCTTGAGCTTGACCCGAACAGGGTGCATGTGCCCGTGGCCGATCTTGCGACGCGCCTGGGGCTGACGGTGGCGAAGGAGGAGCGGCGCGTGCGCGCCCACGGGCAACTCGGCACCGGGGCCAAGCGCCTTGCGGTCGAGACAGACGAGGGCACCAGCCTGGTGCGCCTCTGTCTGCGCGTCGAGCTTGTTCCGCTCTGGCTGACGACGGTTGACCCCGACGAGGTGAACGATGCAGCGGCGCGGGCGCGACTCACGCTCTTCCAGCGCGAGGTCGCCTCGGCGCTTTGGCAGGCGTTTCGGCCCCAGGGCTTTGATAGCGGCGATGTGCTGGTGGCGCCCCGGCTGCAGCAGGATCACGCTGAACAAGCCTATATCGGCGCGATGGCGATTGCGACGATGGCCCGCCAGCAGTTGCTGATCGAGCGCCAGCTCAACGCGCCCCACGACGACGAGCACGGCCCCGGCGCTGACCCCTGGGCCGCACGGGCGAGCACGCTGGACGATCCGGCGGCGGCGCGGGTGGCCCAGACGCTGCGAAAGGTCGCGCGCACTTTGGGCGAACGGACGCGCCGCAACGAGTATTGGGGCGCCCTCAGCGGCCTCTACCGCAACTTCGGAATCGCGTCGTATCGGCGCATGCCGACGGGCCGTCTCTACGAGGCACTGGAGTGGCTGGAGCGCTGGTATGGCGATATGATGGGCGAGCCGGAGCCGCCGCCGGACATTTAGCCAAGGTTTCAGGTGCTAGGTTTCAGGTTTCAGGCTGAACGCATCAGTAAGCTAGGCGCGTACTCAAACTGTAACGCATCCACGAATCTTGTCTTAGCCAACAACTCTTCGCGTATGCTGGCATAACGACATGCGTAGCTCTAACGTGGACATCTCAGCACTGGCCCATCTCATCGCCCGATTGAATGCCGACCTTGAGCCAGAGGCCGTGCTCCAGATTGTCTGCGACGAGGTGGCGCTCGCCCTGGACATTCCGGTGGTGATCGCTGGTGCCTATGATGAACAGTTGCGCGTGATCTTCTACATGGCCGCCACGGGCGTTGCGGTGGCGCTGGCGGGCGATCTGCTGCCAACCCCAACCGCGCCTGCCTCACCCAGTCTGGAGATTGGCCCGCCCTATGCTGGCCCGGCTGTCGCCCACTGCCATGAACTTGGCGCTGGCGTGTGTGGCACGCTTGGCCTCTGGTATAGCGAGCGGCCCGTGGGTGCGCTGGTGCTGGTGCTGCCCGCCGGACAGCCCGACTTTGCGCCTGCCGAGTACGATCTACTGCTTGCGATTGGCGATCTGGCGGCCCAAGCCCTTGTCCACGCGACCCGCTTCGCCGCCATCCACACACGGGCCGCCCATCTGGAGGCGCTCAACACGCTAGGCCGTGCGCTCGCGGAAACCTATGCCCTTGACCGCATCTTCGAGCTACTCTACGAGGCCACCCTCGTGCTGCTGCCCGTGGTCGAGGGGGCGATTTTCTCGCTCCTCGACCCCGAGCAGCAACTGATCACCTGCGCCTTCGCTATTCTCGACGGCGAACGGCTCGATGTCAGCGAGTTTCCGCCGCTCCAACTCGCCCCGCTGGGCCACGGCTTCCAGAGCAACGCGATCCACCTGCGGCGCCCCATCATCGTCGGCAGCCAAGAAGAGTTATTCCAGCGCGTGCCGAATGTGGTCTATATCGGCACACCAGGCGAGGAAGCCGAGTCGATCCTCTACGTGCCGATGCTCTCGCCTGAGCGCGTGGTGGGCGTGCTGCAAGTCCAGAGCTTTGTCACCGGAACCTTCAGCATGGCCCACGCCACCATGCTTGGCCTAGCGGCGAACGTCGCCGC
>CAIWXH010000057.1 GCA_903916565.1 uncultured Oscillochloris sp.
CGTCGGCTAGGCTTTTTTTGCGCGGTCAAGCCCTTCACGCGCCTGCCGCGCCTGCTCGTCGAGTTGCACGCGCAAGTCCTCAACCTCCTTCAACGCCGCGCTGGCCTGTTGCGCCTGCACCTTCACCTGTTCATAGCCAGCAGTGGCTTGGTCGAGCTGCTCGTTGGTTGGCTGCGGGTAGCGCTCAAGCGTTTCGGCAGTATCGTCAAACAGACCTTGCAGCGTCGTAAAGCGCTCGACCGCATCACGCTGAAGATTCTGGATGCGGGTACCGTCGGCGGCGGTGTACGAGAGTTTATCGTACTTCGCCTTCTCTGCGGCGTCGGTGAAGCGGCGGCCCATCTCAGCGATGAGCGACCCTGCCCCTTCGCGGGCGTCCTTCAGGCGCTGCTGCGCGTCGGCGCGGGTCTTTGCGCTACGCCGACTATTGATGAAGAACATGCCACCGGCACCCAGCACGACTAACACGCCCACGCCGATGATCAGCGGGATGAAGTCGAAGTTGTTGACGGTGCCGCCGCCGGGGACGGGCGGGTTCGCGATGGCCTTGTCAATCGCGCCGAGCGCGGTGACGACGGCAAGAGTGAAATTTTTGTCCGAGAGGCCGGGGTTGAGGTCGCCATTGCGAATGACTTCGTAGTTGTCGTTGACCGCGAGGGCGTCACTCCATTGGTCGCCGAAGAGGATTGAACTGTAGTTCTTCGGTGCGAGGGCGATGTAGATGGCGATCACATCTGAGCGGCGCGTGCCGTCGCTACGGGCAAAGCCGTCGGCGATCAGGCGCTTGGCGAAATCGTCCTGACCACCGCTGTCCACGACGTAAATGGCGACAGCGGCTTTCCGACCGACGAGCGCACTGGCAGCCTGACGGACGGCGGTCGCGTCAAGGCGCTTGCCAGAGTCTTTGATCAGCACCGAACCCTGGGCCAGGGCCGGTGTCGCCACAAGCACCAAAAGTGCGATGGCGAGCGCAATACGGATGAGTTGACGCACGGCGTTGGTCCTCCAATATGAGTCGTTGGGGCGTCGCATAAGGGTGCAGCATGCTGCACCCCTACACGACGCCCGTACGCACATTAATCGAGCGCCTGTTCAAGATCAGCCAGCAGATCAGCCAGGTCCTCGACACCGACCGAGAGCCGCACGAGGCCAGCGGGCACCTCCAGGGTTGAGCCAGCGACGGCGGCGTGGGTCATCGCGGCGGGCACCTCGATCAGACTCTCGACGCCGCCCAGGCTCTCGGCCAGGGTGAAGATGCGGGTGCGCGAGACGAGTTTGTGCGCCGCCTTTGCGCCCCCTTCAACAATAAAGCTGACCATCCCGCTGAAGCCGTGCATCTGGCGACGGGCCAGTTCGTGCTGCGGGTGTTCAGGCAGCCCTGGGTAAATCACCTCGGTGACGCCGCTTTGGCCCTGGAGAAAGCGAGCCACCGCCAGCGCATTCTCGCCGTGCTGGCGCATCCGCAATTGCAGCGTCTTGATGCCGCGCAGCACCAGCCAGCAGTCGAAGGGGCCGGGGGTGCCACCGGCGGCATTCTGCACAAAGCGCAGACGGGCGGCGACCTCGTCGTGGCTCGTGATCAGTGCGCCGCCGACCACATCAGAGTGCCCGCCGAGGTACTTGGTCGTCGAGTGCAGCACAATGTCAGCGCCAAGTTCAAGTGGGCGCTGGCAAGCAGGCGAGGCGAAGGTGTTATCAACCACCGTCAGCGCACCGCCGCGCTGCCCGATAGCGCTAATTGCCGCAATGTCGGCCAGCTTGAGCAGCGGGTTGGTGGGCGTCTCAAGCCAGATCAGGCGCGTCTGCGGGGTAAGCGCCGCCGCGACCCGATCAGGGTCACGGGTATCAACAAAGCTCGTACTGATGCCTTTATCTTCAAGCACGCGCTTGAAGAGCCGGTAGGTGCCACCGTAGACATCATCGCCACACAGCACATGGTCGCCGCTCTTGAGCAGCGCAAGGGCGAGGGTCGTCTCGGCGGCGAGGCCCGAGGCGAAACAGATGCCGTCCTTCCCGCCCTCAAG
>CAIWXH010000058.1 GCA_903916565.1 uncultured Oscillochloris sp.
AGCTGGGCCAATTCGGGCGGAATGGCGAAACGCTCGCGCCCACTGATTTCCCAGAACTGGTGGGCGGTTGGCTCATCGTGGATCGCCCCGTGCGCGACAAAAAGCGCGACAAGCTGCAGCAGGTCGGCGGGCGCCGGGGCACCGCGCTTCTCCCAAAGCACAATCGTGTTGACGTGCTTGCCAAGCAACTGCGCCAGCGCCTTCTGGGTAAGCGGCGGGCGGCAGCGGTCGCGGTAGTAGGCGATGCGATTGGGCGAATAGAGCATGCGTAGAACTCTTGGCGCTGAAGACTCACAACGACTCACAATGATACACACTTTACGTCGGCGTGGGGCAGCGTAGAGTAGGGGCGGGTCTACCCATCTTGATTAGCCCCGCCAACCGCCCCAAACGGTCTTCGTTCTGCATCACCATCAGGAGTCACCCATGCACACGCCGCGCCGCGCCCGCATTGTTGGCATGCTGCTCGCCGTCTTGCTGCTCGTGCCGCTACTTACAGTGGCCCGCCCGTCGGTTGCCGCGCCCGCGCAGCCCGTTTTGCTGAAGAACATCAACACGCAGTTGACTGGCTCAAATCCTAGCGAACTGACCACCATCGGCGCGACCACGTTCTTCACCGCCAATGACGGGGTGAGCGGCAATGAACTGTGGCAGAGCGACAGCACCATCACCGGCACAACTCTGGTCAAGGACATTATCCCCGGTGCTGGAGGTTCTGACCCACGCTACCTGACCCTGACCCCGACTGGCCTCTTCTTCATTGCCAACGGGGGCGTAACAGGTCGCGAACCCTGGCTGCTCCCGCTTGGCGCAAGCCTCGCCAGCAGCAACGGCAGCAGCGGCGCGGCGGGCAGCGCCTTCGGCTTCACGGCGGGCGGCTTCCCCGCCGGGGCCAGCGTGACGATTAGCGTGACGCCGCCCGCCGCGCAGGGCGCAAGCGTCGCCGCGACGGGCGGCAATTATGTGGTGGGCAACGTCACCGCCGACACAAGCGGCGCGGTGACCTTCGCCGTGCAGCTTGCTAAAGTGGCCCAGGCGGGTGCCTACACCGTCACTGCCAGCGACAGCACACTCAGCGCTAGCGCCCAGGTCACGGTGAGCGCCACGGCGCCGCTGCTGAATGCGCCGGACGGCGTGCCTGCGCTGCGTGGTCTGCCAAGCGTCTTTCTGCCAATGCTCAAGCGCTGAGGCAAGGGTTCAGGGGTCGGGTCTCAGGTTTCAGGCCGAACGCACCAGCAAGCCCTGTGCGTGCCGAAACGGTAAAGCATCTGCGAACCTTGTCTAAGCGCGTGCAAAGACCTGACAGGCGCGACACCTGTCAGTCGTATGTTGCGGCGGCAGTGGGGCCAAATGCTACCGTGCCAAGATCGCACCACCCATGGCGGTTGCAAAGTCGCCGCCGGGGGGCTGAAGCCACCGGGCGGGGGGCCGTAGCACGACTTTGCAACCGCCATGCCGCACCACCGCCGTTCGGAGACCGGTCAGGTGCGCGCAACGGATGATCATGTACCCACGCAGGTGCGCCCGTGCGCGCACCTGACCGATCTGGCGGAAGCGGTTCGCCCGCACCGCGCGGTGTCCATGCACCGACGGTCGTTGGTCAGCTTGTCGAAAAAAGCGTGAAGGTGTTTCACACAAGGTCTAGGGCATTGCTCCCGGCAGCCTTGGCTCGCCCTAACGCGCTCACATCGTGTTGGTAGGTGCGGGCTGCACCCTCAACCGCTTTACCCCAGCGAGACCCATTATGCTCAAAGGCACAACCCGTCGTCACAGCCTGCTCGTCAGTGTGCGTCCCGCATCCAACGACCCTGGTGGGGCCACCGGGGGCGTTGCTGCGTCAGCAGTACGTTTGAGGAGCATCAGCGCATGAAACCGCACTTCCTCAGCACCCGCGTCCCCGTGTCCCCGTGTCCCCCTGTCCCCGCGTCCCTCTACGCCCCCCTCACACTTCCCCATACTCGTACTTTGTACTCGCCTCAATCAGCGCAATCTCGTCGGCGCTCAGCTCAAAGAGCGCATAGACCCGCGCATTCAGCGCCGTCTCGCCAGCGCTGATCGCGGCGGTGTG
>CAIWXH010000059.1 GCA_903916565.1 uncultured Oscillochloris sp.
ACTGCGCACGGTTGCTCAGGGCGAGGCTAACACCATGCCGGCCATCCTCAACTGCGTGCGGGCCTACTGCACCGTCGGTGAGATGTGCGACGTGCTACGCGAGGTGTTCGGGATCTACCACGAGAACGTGTTCGTGTAGCGAGGAGGCGAGGAGGCGAGGAGGCGAGGAGGCGAGGAGGCGAGGAGGCGAGGAGGCGAGGAGGCGAGGAGGCGAGGAAGCGAGGAGGCGAGGAGGCGAGGAGGCGAGGAGGCGAGGAGGCGAGGAGGCGAGGAGGTGAGGAGGTGAGGAGGCGAGGAGGTGAGGAGGCGAGGAGGCGAGGAGGCGAGGAGGCGAGGAGGCGAGGAGGCGAGGAGGCGAGGAGGCGACGTGGCGAGGAGGTGAGGAGGCGAGGAGGCGACGTGGCGAAGACGCGATAGCCTCGCGTCTTCGCCTCTTCGCCTCCTCGCCTCCTTACTAAACCATCCGCAAGACTACGCGACACAACACCGGGCTTTTGGATGCTATAATCAGGGGGTATCCAACAATCCAAGAGGTACCCCATGCACCGCCTGCTGCGCCGCGCGTTGCCGCTTGCGGCGATGCTCTTGTTTGCCGCCTGTGCGCTGCCCGGCATCCCCGGCCTGGCTCCTACGCCCAGCGAGCCCACTGTCACCGTCGCTCCACCCTCGCCGACGCCCATCTCTCTCGCCTCCGAGATCGCTGTTGACGCGGCTGGCTTTCGCGTGCGCGCCCCCGCTGGCTGGGTCAGCACGGTTGTCTCGAATACGTTGACCCTGGCCCCTAGCCAGGAGAGCCTGGGCCGCACTAGCCCCGGCCCCGACTTGGTGATCAGCGTGGACGCCACGCCATCGGGCTTGGTGGCCGCCCAATATGGCGCAGCGGCCGCCAGCAGCCCCGAGTCGTTTTTTAAGGTGAGTAGCGGCGCGGCCCAGAAGGCCAACTACACCATCGACGCCACCTCGCCGATCACCGTCGATGGTCGCCTTGGGCTGGTGGCTGACATGCACGGCCCCAGCGGTGCCGGACGCCTGGCGGTGATCGTTGGCCCCGATAGTGTGGTGCGGGTGCTTGGCCAGGCTTCTCCCGATGGTTGGAATGCGCAGCGCGATCTCTTCGCGGCGATGCTCTCTAGCCTGCGCTTCTTTACCCCTGCGACCACGCCGACGCCGACGCCGGTGGGGGTGGCCCAGCAGCCCGACTTGCTGCGCCACGGCCCGCCCGGCTTTCTCCTGCGCGTCGGTGGGAGCGGCGGCCCGCGTGACGCCCGCTTCGTCTCGGCACGCGGCATGGCTGTCGCCCCCGATGGTACCCTCTACCTCGCCGAGAGCAGCCGGGGCGTGTGGGTTTTTGCCCCCGACGGCGCGCTGATCACCACTTTCGGTGCCAATGATCTGCTCGACGCCTACGACATTGTGCGTACCTCTAGCGGTGACCTGTTTGTGGCTGACTACGGGCGCAATGCGGTGGCCCACTTCCGCCTCGACGGCACGTTTGTGGGGCGCTGGGGCAGCGCCGGTGACGGCCCCGAGCAGTTCGGTCTCTCCTCGCCCCAGCGCATCGCCCTTGGCCCCGGCAGCGACATCTACGCCCTCGATAGCCGCCCTAACCCTAGTGGGCAGGTTTCCACTAGCGTGATGATCTTTAGCTCCGAGGGTACACTGGTTCGGCGGGTGGCCCTCCCCGCCGACTTGGCCCCGGCCGACCTGGCGGTTGACGGTGGGGGCAATATCTACCTGGCTGAAACCTTCGGCGGCTCGGTGGTGAAGCTCGCGCCAAACGGCACCGAGTTGGCCCGCTTCGGCGACCCGGCTGCCGCCAAGAGCCTTGCTGCTGGGGCTATCGACATCGACCCGCGAGGCGACATTTATCTGGCCACCTACGCCTCTGGAGTGGTGAGGCTCTCCCCTGGTGGTATCGAGGTGGCGCGAGGCGGCGGCATTGCCGCGCCAGGTAACGCCCCGCGTGCGGGCGAGTTCAGCCTGCCTAACGGTATCACTGTCGCTCCCGGCGGGGTTGTCTGGGTGAGCGATAACAGCGGCGAGTACAGCGCCGTCACCGCTCTGCGCCTGAACGCTGATCCGCTGGCCGAGGGTACAGCAGCATCCATCGCGGCCACAAATATCGCCGGGGCCACCCCGCTGCCCGACACATCCCTCTTGCACCAGTGGGCTACCTCGGCTACGGCGAGCAGCTTCTACGCGCCGGACTATAGCCCAGAACGGGCTGTCGGCCCGCCAAATGTTCTGGGCTGCATGGACAGCACCGACGCATGGACCTCGGCTGACCCTAACGGCCTGGATCGTCTCGATCTGACGTTCAAGACGCCCGTCTTCGCCACCGGGCTCACGATTCACCAGAACCACCAGCCCGGCTATATTAGCGAGGTCGTTCTGGTCGATGAGCGCGGCGAGGTCGTCCCGGTCTACACAAACGCACCCGCTCTGAGTGGCACCTGCCCCCTAGTTCTGCCGATCAGTTTTCCGCAGACCCTTAGCCGAATCGTGAAGGTGCGGATCACGGTGGATCAGCGCAGCGGCGCAAACTGGAGCGAGATCGACGCGGTGGAACTAGTGGGGGTGCCGTGATAATGACGCGAGCAAGAGGAATCATCCTGTGAGTACATATAGCAGTATGGGTCTGGATGGCACAATCGTAGCCCAGAGCCACCTTGGTCTGATCGATGGGGACGCCGGTTGCCTGAGTTTCTGCGGCTACAATGTTCACGATCTGGCCGACGGTGCCCAGTGGGAGGAGGTACTGTACCTGCTCTGGCACGGCGAACTGCCTACGGCTGCGCAGTATTCCGCGCTGCGTAGCGAAATGGCAGTCGCCCGCGTCCTCGCCCCCGAGGAGATCGCGCTTGTGCGCGGATTGCCCCGCGTCGGCCACGCGCCGGATGTGCTGCGGGCTGCGGTGAGCCTGCTGGCTGGTCTGGACCGCCCCGCGACCATGCGTGCCGAGACGATCCTGGCCGACGGCCTGCACCTGACGGCGAAGCTGCCGATGCTGGTGGCAGCCTATGTTCGCCTGCGTGCGGGTCACGAGCCGGTGCAGCCCGACGCTGACCTCGGCCACGCTGCGGCGTTCCTGCACGCCCTCCACGGGCGGCGGCCCGCCCCTGAGGAGGAGGCCGCCTTCAACACTTACCTGGTGCTGCTGGCTGAGCATGGCCTGAATGTCTCGACGTTTGTGGCCCGGATTGTAACCAGCGCCCAGAACGACCTCTACGCGGCGGTTGACGCCGCCCTGGCTACCCTCAAAGGTACGGCCCACGGCGGGGCTAACGAACACGCGATGCGCGCCTTCCTGGCTATCGGTGATCCGACGGCGGCCCCCGCGTACATCGAGGCGCTGCTGGCCCGCAAGGGTCGCCTGATGGGGGTCGGCCACCGTATCTACAGAATCGAAGACCCCCGCGTGCGCCACTTGCGCCAGCATTCGGCGGCGCTGTCCGCTCGGCCCGGTACCGATGTGCGCCCGCACGCGGTGGCCGAGGCGGTGGCGGCCTACATCCTGGGCCACCCGCACTTCCAGGCGCGCACGCTCTACCCCAACGTCGAGTTCTATAGCGCCCCGCTGCTCTACCAGCTTGGCCTGCCGGTTGATACCTTCACCCTGGCTTTCGCCATCGCCCGTCTGCCCGGCTGGGTCGGCCACATCCGCGAACAGCTTGGCGTGACCCGCTTGGTGCGCCCTGAGGCCGAGTATATCGGCCCGGCCCCGCGCCCCTTCGTCGCCCGCGCTGAGCGTTGAAACATCGGTATTTCACGGCCAGCGGTAGCGGTCGCCCGGCGGCAGGCGCAGGCTCTCGTCGCCCAGGCGACCGAGTCCCTGCTGGCCCGTCGCTGGTCGGCGCTCCAGACGCGCCTCGGTTGTCCATTGCACGAGCCAGTCGTTCCGTAGCAACTCGCCGCTCACGGGCGTCCCCAGGCTTCCGCCATGCTGTTCGGCCAAATCCTTGAACCCTGCGCAGACCCCGTCGTTGAGCGGGCCTTCTGGGCACCCCACGCTACGGATGGTTTCGGCCAGATAGAGCTGTGTGCCCAAGGGGCGGGTGCCAACCTTGCCGTCGCGCAGCTCCAGGCAGGCCAGTTCGAAGCACTGGAGTCGCCCCCAGGCGAAGGGCACCACCGGGGTGAGGGGCAGGCCAATTCGTTCGATCCCGCCAAGCTCGGCCCAGGCGCGCATGATCGGCGCGGGTACGAAGTGTCCCGTTTCTTCAAAAGTACGCCCGCCCGCCGCTCGCACCGTGATCTCGGTAATCCGGCGGGGCGGAGCGAGGGCTGCGCCGCCGCCGCGCAGTTCCACGGCCAGCCCGTAGCGCCCCGGCGGTAGCTCCTCGGGCAGAGCCAGAGTCTGAAGGTGCTGGACGACAACCCCGGCGGGCCAGCGTCCTGGCGGGAGGGCGGCGTAGATCAGCGGCAGTTCGCTCTCGCGCAGGGGGACACCTCCCGTTGTCGTCAGGTGCGCCACCACGACGATGGCAGCCTCGGCTGGGGCCACGTCCGCCCGTCGCCAATTAAGTGCGATGGTCAGCAACTCGCCTGGCTCGTAGGCGACGCTCAGGGGCGCGGCCAGGGCGTAGCTGGCAATCTCAAGGCCCGCGCCCATGTCGGCTGGCGGAGTGACCGCCCGCTGCGGCCCGGCGTCCACTGGTCGGTAAAGGTCGAAGGTCCCCAGAGAACCGTCCTGGGCGTAGCGGTGGCGCAGCACCGCGACGATCTCGGGGGTCAGCCAGTTGCCCAGGTAGTCGAGCACGGCCAGGGGCGGCGTGCCACCGGCTAGGTCGGCCAGCAGGGCGGACTGGTCGGCTGCGCCCTGGTCGATCAGTTGGCGGGCCTCGAAGACCTGCATGCGCGACACGGCCCCGGCGGCGGCGGCTGTCCCCGGCATATCGGTGAAGATCTGCGGGCCAGCAGCAGCGCGAATCTGCTGCTCCAGAGCCGTATCCACCCGCCCGAAGGCCGCTAGCAGTTCGCCCTCGCGCCGCGCATCGTCCCAGAGTCCATAGTGCCCGAAGGCCAGCCGGGGCGGGCTGGGCGCGACTAGTCCAGCCTGCCGGGGCCAGAACGGATCCCACAGAGGCGGGTAGATGATCAGGGAGGCGATGAGCAGGCCGATAGCCGATAGCCGATAGCCGATAGATGCCGTGGGTGACCATGCGCCTTCCTTCACCAGCCGATTTTGAGTCCACGCCCGTTCCTGCCCTCAGGGAGTAGCCAGAGTAGCCGCGACCACCCGCCGATAGGGCCGAGCATCAGCGTCCATTGCCAGGGGCCGATCATCAGGGTGGTGGCCCAGGTGTGATCACGACATCGCCCGCCATTGTCACGCCAGTGCATTCCCCAGTGATGCGGATAGCAGCACACCGCGATCATCACGCGGCCCGTGGCCGACCATCGCTCCCAAGACACCATGCGTTCGCCCCTATCGGCTATCGGCTATCGGCTATCGGCTATCGGCTATCGGCTATCGGCTATCGGCTATCGGCTATCGGCTATCGGCTATCGGCTATCGGCTATCGGCTATCGGCTATCGGCTATCGGCTATCGGCTATCGGCT
>CAIWXH010000060.1 GCA_903916565.1 uncultured Oscillochloris sp.
ACGTAGGGCAGCGTGGTGAAGGCGATGGTGCGCGGCGCCTCAAGCGTGCGCCCGAGCATATTCTTCACCGAGGGGTCAATGGTGAGGCGGTAGCTGGCGCCGTAGCGCAGGCCACCCTGGGGGCGAATCGTCACCACGCCGCCCGCGCTGCTGACCGCCACCTCGACCGGCGGGTCGAGATGCACGGCCCCGGCGAGCGACGACTCCTGCACCGTCTGGTCGAACTCAAGGCGTAGTTCGGCCTGTGGATTCGCGTCAGTCGCCCCATCGGTGGGGGTGGCGCTGAGCAACTGCGGCCCGCGCAGCAGCAGCGGGGCGGTGAAAGCGCCAGCGCCGACTAGCAGGATCAGCCCAATGGCGATTAGGCCGATGCGGGCGCCGCGTGTTGAAAACAGGGCTTGCAGACGGCTCATAGCAGATCCTTAACTATGGTTTAGCTCGCACAGTGGTCAAGTCTGGTTTACCACGAAGCGCACGAAGCACACGAAGGCCGGAGAAGCGTTTTTAACGGAGGTATCTGATTTACCACAAAGCGCACAAAGAACACGAAGGCTGGAGGATTGCTTTCCAGTGGCGGAATCTAATTTACCACGAAGCGCACGAAGCACACGAAGGCCGGAAGATCGCTTCCTTGCTTTGTGGTGTTCGTCATTCAGTGACCTCAAACAGCACGGTTTTGCTCTGCCACACCTTCCCCTGCTGATCGCGGGCCTCGGCCCAGACCCGGTGCGCGCCGGGGCGCAGTTGCCAGAAGGCGCGGTACGGCGAGTCGGCGAAGCTGGCGACCGCTGCGCCATCCATATAGATCGTTACGTCGGCGGGCGTGGTCCCGGCGCGGGCTTCAAGCGCGACCTGCTGACGTTCGGCGGGCACGCCGGGGCTTAGGCGAAAGATTGCGCCCGCGCCCGGTGTGACGATGGCGGGCTGGCTCTCTCCCTGAGCGGGAAAGGGGGGAGTCAAGGTGATCGCCGTGTCCGAACTCCCCCTCGCCCCTTGAGGGAGAGGGGGCAGGGGGGTGAGGGTTGCCGTCGGACAGACCGCGCGCGGCGGTGTCGCCACGCCGTTGGCCGCTGCCCAAGGGCCAGCCTCGGGCGGCAGCAGGGCGAAGAGGCGCGTCGCCGTGCGCTCGGGCGGGTAGCCCACGGGGGCGCGGCAGCCCAGGGCGCGGTCTACGCGCACCGCGACGTGCGTGTTGTCAGCCTGGCGCGGCGCCGTTCCCACGATGAAGCGCTCCAGGCGCGTGGCGGGGCAGGCGGGCGCGGGCAGCAGCCCGCTGTCGGCGCAGACCGCCTGCTCGACGACGCCGGGAGGACGCACGAAGGGCCGGGGGGCGAGGCCACGATGCGCCGCAAGCATGACATCGTGCCAGACTGGCCCCGCCCCGCTGATGCCGCTGACGCCGCGCATCGGGCGACCGTCGGGGTTGCCCACCCAGACGCCGACGGCGCGGTCGGGCGTGTAGCCCATCGTCCAGTTATCGCGCCAATCGCTGGTCGTGCCGGTCTTGGCCGCCGCAGGTCGGTCAACTTCCAGCGGGCTGCCTGCGCCGAAAGCGCGGATACGCGCATAGGGGTCGGCGAGAATGTCGCTGATCAGGTAGGCCACCTGGGGGCTGAGCGCGGGCACCAGCGGCTGCGGCCCAAGTGCGCCTGGGTCAATGGTGCGCCCATCGGGGCCAGCGACCGCCACCACGGCGTAGGGCGTCACGCGGCTGCCGCCGTTGGCGAAGGCGGCGAACGCGGCGGTCAGCTCCAGCGGGCTGACCTCGCCGCTGCCGAGGGTCAGCGCCAGCCCGTAGCGATTCGCGTCTTGGTTCAGCGCGCTGATGCCGAGCCGCCCGGCTAGTTCAAGCAGCGCGGGCACACCAATGTGAGCGAGCGTGCGTACCGCCGCGACATTCGACGAGGTCGCCAGCGCTTCGCGCAGGCTGAGCGGGCCGTGAAAGATGCGGTCGTAGTTCTCGGGGCTGTAGGGGCGACCGTCGTGGGTCGGGAAGGCAGTCGGCACGTCGAGCAGCACGGTCGCGGGAGTCCAGCCTTGCTCAAGCGCCGCCGCGTAGGTCAGCGGCTTAATCGCCGAGCCGGGCTGGCGTAGCGCCAAGGCCGCGTTCACTTGGCCCTGGGCGGCGCGGTCGGCAAAGTCGGGGCTGCCCACCATGGTGAGAATGGCACCGTCGTGTGGGTCAAGCACCACCACGGCGCCGCCGCGTACCGCGTGACCCGGCCCGCCATCCTGTGGCGCGGCAAGGTTGGCAAGCTGGCGGCGCAGCGTGTTTTGGGCCTCATCTTGCAGGCTGGCATCGAGGGTTGTGGTGATCGTCAGCCCGCCGCGCAGCACCGCGTCGGGGCCAAACTGCGCCGTAAGTTCGTCGAGTATGTATGTGACGAAGTGCGGCGCACGCGGCGGCGCGGGCGTCCCGGCCAGTTGAAGCACCTCGGCCTTGGCGCGGGCGGCCTCGGCGGGGGTGATCATGGCGGCGCGTACCATCGCATCGAGCACCTGGGCCTGACGGGCGGCGGCGGCCTCGGGGTGGGCGAACGGGTCGTAGTGGGCGGGCGCCTGGGGCAACCCAGCGAGCAGCGCCGCCTCTGCCAGATCCAGGTCGCGCACCGGCTTGGCGAAATAGGTGCGTGCCGCCGCCTCAACCCCGTAGCTCAACCCGCCATAGTAGACCTGGTTCAGATACAGCGCCAGAATCTCGTCTTTCGGCAGACTCGCGGTCAGCTTGAGCGCCAGCACCGCCTCGCGCAGCTTGCGCTCAAGGCTCTGCGTCTGGGCCAGCGCGGGGTCAAGCAGGAAGGTGCGCGCCAGTTGTTGGGTGATCGTCGAGCCGCCCGCCACCACCGCGCCGCTGCGGAGGTTGCTCCAGGCGGCGCGCAGGATGCCGCGTGGCTCAAGGCCGGGGTTCTGGTAGAAGCTGGCATCCTCAATCGCGACGGTGGCCTGACGCAGCGTTGGCGCAATTGCCGCCAGCGGAACGGGCCGCTGGCGCCCGCTCAGCGGGTCGGGCTGCGCGTAGAGCAGCGTGCCGTTACGGTCGAGGATGCGCGTATTGCCGAGCGCGGCGCGTGCCCGCAGATGCGCCAGATCCGGCAGCGGGGTGGTCTGCCAGAGCCACAGCCCAAGCAGCGCCACCGCACAGGCGCATCCGCCGAGAGCCTGCCAGCCCCGGCGGCGGAGCAAGCGGGTGCGGCGAAGCCACCCTGACGTGCGGATTGCGATCATTGCGGCGTCCCTGGCTGCGCGAAACGAGTGGAGGTACTGCCATAAACGTGGCACGCGGGCGAAATGTTCCCGCGCCCAAATGCGGATGTGCAAAAGCGCTGCCTTGCGGCTTTGCGGCTTTGCGGCTTTGCGCGAGATCGCTCCGGCGTTACGCTACACTCGGACTGAAACCCGAAACCCGGCACTTGAAACCTGATCTCAGCCCGAGACTTTCACCCGACGCTGAAGCCACTGCAAGAGCAGCGAGAGGACCAGCGTCATCGAAAGGTAGAAGAGCGTCAAAATAAAATAGGTCTCTTCATAGCGAAACGTCGTACTCACCGCAAGGCGTGAGACCTGCGTAATCTCGCGCACCCCCAGCACCGAGACCAGCGACGTGTCTTTGAGCAGCGCGATCAGGTCGTTGCCAAGGGCTGGCAGCACCGTGCGAATCGCCTGCGGCAGAATGATATAGCGCATCGCCTGACCGCGTGACATCCCAAGCGAGCGCGCCGCCTCCATCTGACCGCGCCCGACGGACTCGATCCCGGCGCGAAAAATCTCGCCGATGTAGGCCCCGTAGATCAAGATCAGGGCGATAATGGCGCGGGTCGTCAGGTCGATGACATTATTTGAGAAGCCGAACGAGCGTGCGGCGAGCGGCACCACCGCGTAGGAGATCGTAAAGATCAGCACCAGGATCGGCACGCCGCGCACAAACTCGATGTAGGTAATCGCCAGATTGCGTAAGATCGGATTGACCGCGACGCGCCCCAGCCCCAAGAGCAGACCGAGCAGCAGCGCAAACGTAAACGAGATGACGGTCACATAGAGCGTAACGCCAAGACCCTGGAGGATGGTGTTGAAGGTGTTCTGATAGAGCGGATCGATCAGCGTCCGCACGATCATGTAGAGGATAATCGAGATGATAATTGGCAGCCACCAAGGAAACTGTGCCAGGTACTCGCGCAGACTGATGACCCGTTTTTGTACGCTGATCTGCTCTTGATCAACTGCCATTCCAGCTCCTCCGGCATTAACGCAAGCCTATCCCAGCCGTGAAGATTCAAACCTGTCAGGTGCCTTTTACCCCTCACCCCCGGCCCCTCTCCCGCAAGGAGAGAGGGGAGGTTCCGCCGTAGGATGCGTTCGGCTCCCCCTCTCCCGCTCAGGGAGAGGGGGCTGGGGGGTGAGGGGTAAAAGGCAATGGACGTTGCATCAGCCCAAGCGCCGACGGCGCTAGTTCGTCGGCAGTTTGAAGGCGCTGCTGAAATACTTCAGCGCCAGCTCATCGAGCTTACCGCTCGTACGCATCTCCGCGATGGCGAGGTTGACCGGCTGAACGAGGTCGCTGGTTTTCGGGAAGATGAAGCCGAGCGCGTCACTCTTGATCGGCTTGCCGAGCAATTCCAGCTTATCGGCGTTGTTGCCGACATAGCCCTGGCTCGCGGTTTCGTCCATAATCACCGCGTCAACATCGCCATTGATCAGCGCCGCCACGGCAAAGGGGAACTGCTCGAAGGCCGGGATGCGCTTCTCGGGCAGCAGACCACGGGCCGTCTCGTAGTTTGTGGTTCCGGTCTGCGTGCCGAGCAGCAGCTTCTCGTTGGCGATAAACTCCTCTATGCTTGTAAAGCGTTTTTCGCCCGTACGCACCAGCAGGCGCTGGTTCACCTGGATGTAGCCATCCGAAAAGGCCACCTGCTTGGCGCGATCCGGGGTGATGGTGACGCCGTCGGCGCCAACATCGAACTGCCCATTGCTCACCGCCTGGATCATCCCCTCCCACGAGGACTCTAGGAACACCGGCTTACAGTTGAGCAGGCGGCAGATCTCGGCCCACGCCTCGTAGTCCCACCCCTCGCCCTTGCCGGTCTTGGGGTTGACGTAATTAAAGGGTGGGTAGGCATTCTCGACGGTGACGCGCACCTCGCGCCCGCCAAGGTCAGGCAACGCGCCCGTGGTCGTGGTGGTCGCGGTGGCGCTAAGCGTCGCCGTGGGGGTGAGCGTGTCGGTCGCCGTGAGCGTGGTAGTGGGGGTGAGCGTGTCGGTCGCCGTGAGCGCGGTGGTGGGGGTGAGCGTGTCGGTCGCCGTCAGAGCATTTGTTGGTGCCGTCGAGGGTGTCAGCGCACTGGTCGTGGTAAGCGTGCCCGTGGCTGCGGTGGCAGGTGGCGTGCCCGTCTGCCCACCAGTGCTGCTTCCGCAGGCCGTAAGCAGGGCAAAGAGCGTGCTTACGAGCGCAAGCGTCATCAGTCGTCGCATCCGTTTCTCCTTGGAACACAAAAGGCCGATCCGCAATCGGCGGTGCTGGGTCACCAGCACCGCCCGTTAGCATAGCATAGAAAGAGCCCTGCCATTTTGCACACTGGATGTGCCAGGCAGGGCCCAATCCCACAAGGCGAAAACGTTAGATCAGACCCTCGTGCCGCCACTCGTCTGCCTCATCGCTGGCCGAGGCCGCGCCGTCGTGGTGCAGGATCTCGGCGGCACGCTCACGTTCGTCGCGCGTGGCCTGCACCATCACCAGGGTGCTGCCGCGCCGAATGAACTCTTCGTAGACGTGCGCCTCGTCCGAGGTGATGCCCGCCCAAGTGAAGGCGCCAAGGATACCGCCACCGACTGCGCCAGCCCCTGCGCCGACCGCCATGGTTACCCCGGCACCGCTGATGGCTGCCGCCAAGGGGCCAGCGGCGAGCACCGGGCCAATGCCGGGGATGGCGATCACAATCATGCCGACGAGCGCCCCGAGCATGCCGCCAATCAGTCCGCCACCGAGCGCGCCAACTGCCATATCTTCGTTGTGTTCGACCTCGCTGCCCACGACATTGACATGCTCGACATGCATGCTTGGGGTGATGAGGCTGATCTTCTCGCGAAGAAAGCCACTGTCCAACAGGTCCGCGACGGCGTGCTCAGCGTCAGCCGGAGTGTAGAAAATTCCTACCACTGTCTGTGTCATCGACGCATCTGCTACTTTCTAGATGATCATGGGTGATCACGCGGAAATACCTGCTTCATCCCAGCGTGCCATCCAAGGATGGTCTTACGGCCAGTCCACAGGCCGGTTTTACGTCTCGATGGAGCCACACAACCGAGACGACTGGGTTTAGACACCAGCGAGCCGTACAGCTTCATCCCGAATGTTCCGGGCCGCATTTAGGTCACGGTCAAGATGGGCGCGACAGTCGGGGTTGGGACAATCCCACTCGCGCATGGCGAGCGTAAGGTCTGCGTTGACCTGCCCACAGTGGTTACAGGTCTTGCTGGATGGGTAGAACCGCCCTATCGCCACGACCTGACTTCCTGCCGCAGGAGCCTTGTCGTCCAGTTGGCGGCGGAACTCGGCAAACCCTCCGTCGCTGATGGCTTGGGCAAGGCAGTGGTTTTTCCGCATCCCCGCGACGTTGAGGTCTTCAATGCCCACGAGCGATGCCCGCTGCACGAGGTCGGTGGTGAGCTTGTGCAATACGTCCTTGCGCTGGCAGGCGACCCGGAAATGGGCCGTTGCCAGTTTCAAGACGGCCTTTCGGCGGTTGGCGCTGCCCTTCACCTTACGATTGACCGACCGCTGCAAGCGCTTGACGGTACGGAGCGCCGCCTTGAGGTGTGTTTGGTTCTCAACCACCTCGCCCTCGCTCGTCACCGCCAGCGACTTGATGCCCAAATCTACCCCAATGGCGGGGCCGGTGTGCGTGGGCGGCGTGTGGTCAAGCTCCACCTGGATGCTGATCCACCACCACCCGGCCTGATACCGAATCGTCGCGCCGAGGATCTTCCCCGTGAAGCGGAGCGCTTCGGTCATGTTCAGGTGGCCCACCTTTGACACCGTGAGCGTATGTCCGTCTACCGTGAGTCGGTCATTGGCGACGTAGAACGACCCGTACCCGCGCCTGCGGGACTTGAACGTGGGAAAACCGACCCGTTTCCCCTTGCGCCGTCCACGACGGCTCGCAAAAAAGTTGGTGACGGCCTGCCCCAGGTTGACGAAGGCACCCTCAATCGCGGACTTGCCGACCTGGAATGTCCAGGGGTATGCCGCCGCTCGGATACGCTTGAACTCGTCGCGCAGCGCACGGGCATGCGGTAGTTTCTCGCCCCGGTCAAGCGCGTCTTTGATAGCCCGCAAACCCCAATTGTAGCAGAACCGTGCCGTTCCTGCGGCCTGCCGGAACAGGTTTGCTTGCTCAGGCGTGGGGTTCAGGCGGATCGTGTGCGCTCGGATCATGGGCGACTCCTTCGTGTGCAGCTTGCACCGATTCGTCCATGTTTGGGTGTTTGGAAAAGGCTATGGCGAAACTCCGCAACTCGGAAGAAGTGCATACCCGTCACGCGGCCTGCAGCAGCGCCACAAGCTCCGGCTCGATCTGCTCGGGGCTGTCGGTAGGCGCGAAGCGTCGCACCACGACGCCCTCGCGGTTCACCAGGAACTTGGTAAAGTTCCACTTGATCGACTCGCTGCCCAGAAAGCCCTTCTGCTCGCGCTTGAGGTAGTCATAGAGCGGGTGCGCGCCGGGGCCGTTGACTTCGATCTTGGCGAAGATGGGGAAGCTGACCCCATAGTTCTTGGTGCAGAACGCACCGATTGCCTCCGCATCGTCTGGCTCCTGATTGCTGAACTGGTTGCAGGGAAAGCCCAAGACGACCAGCCCCTGCTCCGCATAGTGCCGGTAGAGCGCTTCCAGGCCCGTATACTGCGGCGTCAAGCCGCAGTAGCTGGCGACATTCACGATGAGCAGCACCTTGCCACGGTAGTCGGCCAAGGGCTGCACGGTTCCGTCCAACAGCGGTGCCTCGAAGTCGTAGCTGTTCATAGTGTGTCCTATCTAAAACAAGGTTTCAGGGGTCAGGTCTCAGGTTTCAGGCCGAGCGCATCAGCAAACGCTGCGCGTGCCCAAACGGTAACGTATCCACGAACCTTGCCTAATTCTGGTACTGCGATTGGGCCACCACAGCCCCGGCAGCGTCACTGAGGGTGGCGGTGTCGCCGGTGTTGTTCCATACCGACTGGCCGCGCCCCCAGTAGAGATTGCCCGCGTCATTCGTTCCCACCTTGACCCAGACCTTCACCTCGGCACCGGCGGCCAGCGTAAAGGCTGGGAAGGTGTAGGTGGTGTTCGCCTGGTCACGCAGCGTCCAGCCGGTCAAATCCGCTGCGCTGCCGCCGTCATTCCGCAGCAGCACATACTCACCAGCGAGATCATCGCCCGGCGGATCGTACTCGATCTTCGTAATGGCAATTGCGGCGGACGTGGGGGCAACCGCTGGGGCAACCGCAGCGGTCGGCGCCGTCCCGTCACAGCCTTGGCCTTTCAGCGCTATCTGCACCGCTGGCGGCAAGGTGGTCAAAAACTGCAGGCCGGTGCGCTCCTCTAGGCAGCGCACGGTGGTGGCGTAGCTCGCCCAAGGCTGCGCGTCTACGCCGACCGTGTTTGGCATCCACACCGCAAGCACGGGGGTCTGCGCGGTGATCCGGGCCACGTCAGCACCCGTCGCGGCGGGCAGCACGAGCATCAGCTTCCAGGTCGCGGCGGGGATGGTCAGCTTGCCCCCGGCGAGCGTCCCTTGACTGCCTGCGCTCCCGGCGACGATGTACAGCTCGTTCCCTTGGTCTGCCAGCGTGCGTGCGTAAGCCTCAAACTGCTCCCACGGCCCACGGTTGATCGCGGGGGCTTGCGGCAACACATTGGTCAGGATGAAGGTCGCCTCGTTGTTCGCATCGCTGGCGGTACGGTCGGCGGAGGGCGTCATGTGGCCCCGGTCGTAGCCGCTATTGTTATAGTCGGCGTGTACCACCCTGGGCCAGCCGTCCGGCAGCGAGGTGTCGGTTATGAATGAGCCGGTGTAGCGTGCGGTCGGCCCTAGGTCGCTCGCCGCCAAGTGCCAGCTCACCCAAGTAGGAATACCCCGGTCGCGATTGTAGGCCAGCGCGTACTGGTCACGAATGATCAGGTAGTTCGTCGGCTGTGCCGGGTTCGCCACGGCACCGCTTGGGTTACCGAGGGTCAGGTGCAGGCTGGCCGGTGGGTTCGGGTCGAAGATTGGCGTGGCGAAGACGGGATCGCCGACCGGCGGCGGAACAGCGGGGACGGTACTCGTGGGCGTAGACGCTTGCGGGCCGAACTTGAACGGCCCACATGCGGTTAGGCTGCCAAGCAGCAGCGTGACCGCCAGGAGCACGTGGGCGAAGCGACGGTATGGTTGGCGCATATAGCTCTATGTCTCGATCAGCGTCGTGCGAAGGCCGACCGTCGCGCCGGTGGGGTCTTGGCCCGCGATGACGACGGTAACCTCGACCGTCCCGACCCGGTAGACGACCACCGCGCTCAGGCGGGCGGCGATCAGGTCATGTAAGACGGTGAAGCGCTCGGCGGCGGCGCGCTGCGCCTCGTCGTACCAGTCGCGTATATGGGCCAGTGGGGCGAAAAAGGATGCGAGGTCGCCAGTCGCAACCGTGGTGGTCGGGGCCAGACCCAAGTGGGCAAGCAGCGCTTCCTGCGTGAGCGGGCCGAGGCCGGGCCAGTAGAACGAGTCGAGCGGCGCATCCTGTTCGCTGGGCACCAGCAGCCCCGCTGCTGCCGTGGCGATGTCGGCGAGGGCAACGGGCGACGGGGCAACGCTGGGGGCAGCGTCGGCAACGGGCGGCGGGGCAGCGCTGGCAACGGGCGGCGGGGCAGCGCGAGGTGCCTGGTCAGCAGACAGGTCAGTCATCGTCGATCCTTTCGCAGCGGGTGACACCATAATTGTACACCGTCTAGCCAGTGCCACGTCAACATTGCCTTTTGCCCCTGGGGCTGATGCAAAGTCTGCGGTGCGCGATACCTCAAAGCGGGTGCCAGTTCCCTCGGTTCCTGGCGCTCACTCTCGCCCCACCGGCATTCTCGGCTGCTCACACCTCGCCGTACTGGTACTTCGTGCTGGTCTCAATCAGCGCAATCTCGTCGGCGCTCAGGTCAAAGAGCGCATAGACCCGCGCATTTAGCGCTGTCTCGCCTGTGATGATCGCCGTCGTGTGCTGGCGGTGCTGCTCACGCTGAACGCCGAGCCACTCCTGCCAGTCGTCGCGGTCTTTCAGCGGGATGTCGCGCTTAAACACTTTCAGCACTTCGGCGCGCAGGGCAGGAAAATCGAGTGTCCACCACGCCGTAAGCTTGTTGTTGAGCTTGCCGCCAGGGGTGCCCAGGTCGCTGAGGATGCGGTTACGCGCCCGCTGGTGCAGCTTGTAGCGCGCCTTCGCCGCGTCGGTGATCTGCATCGCCAACGTGCCAATCGCCTCGCGCTCGGCGGCGGGGGCGTCGGGGATGGGCAAGGGGCGCATGTATTGGTCAATCAGGCGGTAGCGCAGCCCCCCGGCACGTTCACCCAGACTAATCGCGGTCTGGGTAATCAGGAACCAGGCGCAGCGTGACGCGAGATAGCCCAGGAGCCACGGCTGATCGGTGACGATGAGATAGCCGGTATTGCTCACGTAGAGGTGGTCGTTGTCCCACGAGAACCGGGGGAACTTACTGATGTCGGGCCAGATGATTTTGGGCTGGTCAAACTCGGCATAGTAATCGCAGGGGCGCAACTCCCACCAGTACTGGCCTTGGTCGCCACGGGCACGCCCGGCGGCGGCAAATGGTTCCAGGTGGGCCGCGATGAACGGATGGCGTTCGCGCAGCTTTGTCCATGCGGTCGCCTCATCCAGACCTGCCCCAAACGTCTGCGCTGTCCAGTGATTCGGGAAGAGGATGAGCCAGCGACCTTCATTCTCTTGATACCACGGGCGCAGATCCTCGCCGCGTAAGAGCGGCTTGATCACCTTGGCATAGCCAGGGTCGGCCCGAACCAGCAGATCGTGGGTGGCTTGATC
>CAIWXH010000061.1 GCA_903916565.1 uncultured Oscillochloris sp.
CTTCAACCCGCCGCCCGATGATCAGCCAGCGGTCGCGCTGGCCCGCGCCGCGCAGCAACTCCTCCTGGCTCATGGTGAAACCGAGGGCACTGCGGAGGTCGGCCTGCTCCTCATGCGTAAGCGCAGCGGCCTCACCTGACCCCTGACCCCTGATCCCTGACCCCTGAGTGTGGGCGTGTCCCTCGACCAGCAGGTGCAGGCGAGCCAGTTGCTCTAGCAGCCGCCCCTGCCAGCCCTCGCCCGAGGCGGGGGTGCCGCCCATATCGCGCAGCAGGCGGGCCGCACCGGGAGCCTGGGCATCAACCATGCGGGCGGCGATGCGCTCGAAGGCAGCGGGGGCGCGGCTGGGCGCGTTCGCCAAACCCTCGCGCATCTGGTCGCGCAGCCAGATGCCCAACTCCTGCATACCGGCGGCGACCTTCGCCTCGCGGGCGACGGCGGCCTTGGCCTGAGACGCGGCGCGGCGGCCCTCGTCGGCGGGATCAGCCACCTTCTGCTGGCGCTGCTCACGGCGCTCGGCGCTCTTCGCACGGGTCGCCAGCCACTCCTCGACCCAGGGCGGCGGTGTGGCTTGGGGCACAGCGGCGGGCTGACCGGCCAGCACCAGCAGCAGGCCGAGGCCATGTTTGCAGGGGAACTTGCGGCTGGGGCAGGAGCAGCGGAAGGCGGGTTCGCTGAGATCGACCTGGGTGCGGTAAGGTTCGCGGCCACTGCCCTGGCACTCGCCCCAAACCGCCCCCTCGTGCTGGCCGAGGGAGAGCCACGCCTTCGGGGCGGACAGGCTCTTGCCGGACTTCGCCGAAGCGGCGTCGGGGGCAAGCGCCAGAACTTGATCGGTGGTCAGTGCTGCTGCCATGAAGCGCTGTCGTCCTCATCAAGGGCGGCTTCGCCAAATTTATCGTCACACACCCACGTGCCAAAAACGGTCACGTAGACAAGGTTTCAGGGGCCAGGTTTCAGACCGAACGCATCAGCAAGTCATGCGCGTGTCCAAACGGTAAAATATCGCTGCAGCCCTCGGCGCTTGGGTGCCTTCGCAGACTGGTCAAGGCCGCGCAGGCGGCCTTCGCACACCCGTAGCCCGTGGCTTCAGCCACCGGGCGTGCGTCACGGTTTGGACGCGCCGTTCACAACCGCTGTAGGATTGCTATATGCGTGCGGGGCGATGACGATACGCCAGCGGTGAACCGTGAGGAGGTCATCGAGGCGCAGCGGTCGGGTAGGGGCGGTGAGAAAGGGCGAGAGGAAGCGGTGGAGCCGGAGGAGGGTGGGCAGGGAGCCGTCGCTGGTGCCGCGCTGGATTCGGTCAAGCACCGTAAAAATCGTTTTGGCGTTGCCCGGATGCCCTTCAGCTTCGGCCAAGCGTGCCGCGAGATCGCGCAGAGTCCAGGGGGTGCCGGTGGTGCTGGTGAGTCGGTCGAGGAGCTGGGGCAGGTTCCATCTGAAGGGGGCGTTTGCGGGCGCGGTCGGGAGGTCAACGGGGGTGAAGGGTTCGGGGCGACAGCGGCGGGGCTGGTAGGCGGGGAACATCGTGTGGAGGGGCCTGGATCGGCGTTCATACCATTCAAGTGAGCCCAGCAGCCCACCGGCGACGCGGGCAAATGTGGGTAGCATCCACGCCTTTTGCCCTTGCTCCAGCCGTGAGTATTGGGCATAGTCAATGTTCGCGGCGGCGGCGACGGCGCGGAGCGAGGCGTGTGGAAGGTATGGCTCCAGCTCGGCGCGGAGCGCCCGCATCTGCCCGCTCGCATCCACCCAGCCACCCGCCCACCCGCCCGCATGGTTCGGCGCGACTGGCGTGTGCTGCCGCTGCTCGACGACAATCGGTGCTGTAGTCATAGAATACTCCGTAGCGTTGTTGTCCAGTCATAGTCACTAGTATAGCACCTGTCTGCGTCTGTGCAAGCATCTTGGGGCGGCTATCGTGTTGTAGAGACATATCCGCCTTGCGACTGAGCGCTGTTGTATACACAGATACTATCCTACGGTTGTCGCGAGGCCGCAACAGCACAAAGACTCAGGCACCAGGGTGTGGCGCAGCCAGCAGCGCGCCTCGTTTGGGCCGAGGAGGTCGCCGGGGCGGAACCGGCCACCCTGACCAGGGACAAGCTGAAGTATAGACTTTGCACGTCGGGCCGAAGCGCGAGGGTTATCTTTGAACAGACCCCCTCGCGCACTCCCTTGTCCGACGTCCGTGCGCCGGGTAGCTCAGTGGTAGAGCACCTAACGCCGTCCTTCATACCTTGCCCGCACGCGGGCCGAAGAGGGATGGTTACCGCTTCCAACGGGGTAGTCGCGGGTTCGAGTCCCGCTCCGGCGCCTTATAGCAATCCTATCCGGGTCATTGAATCCGGGGGACTAAAGTCCCCGGCTCTGTAGCTGCGAAGCCTGCCTTCGCAGGCTATCCAGGCCGCGCAGGCGGCCTTCGTACCCGTAGCCGGGGACTTCAGTCCCCCGGCAGGCGCTCAACAACCCCTGTAGGATTGCTATATGTGGCCGCACTGCCGCCGCAACGTACGATCTGACAGGTCTTTACACGCAGGGTCGCGGTCGCGATGCTTTGCTGCGCTCAGCTTGCCCGCAGGGGAATGATCACCTCAGCGTCAGTGACGATGCAGTCCAACGGCAGATCATGCGGCTCACGCGGGAGTGCTAGTAATTCTTGGCAAGCGAAGGCAACGCCCACCGACATTCCGCCCGCAGCGGCAAGCAATTGGTCGTAGTACCCTTTGCCATAGCCCAGGCGATACCCAGCGCGGTCGAAGGCCAAGAGGGGCACAAGCGTGAGCGACCATGCGCCGATGGCGGCGGGCCGTAGGTGGCGCGGGCGGGGTGTGCCAAGCTGGCCGTGGGTGAAGGTTGCGGGATCGAGGGTGTCAATCCAACTGTGGGTCAACGCCCCATCACGGCCCACCACGGGCACCGCCACCGCTTTGCCTGTCGCCAGCGCCGCCGCGATCACAGGTCGGGTGTCCACTTCTGAACGCATCGGCAGGAAACAGTGGATGGCGGTTGCCGCTTGAAAGGCTGGCAGCCCAATCACACGCTGGCAGATCGCCGCGCTGCTGGCTGGACGCTCATGCAGCGCATCACGCCGCGCCGCAGCCTCGCGCCGCAACTGCGCCTTATGTGCTGCGATGGCGGGCTTAGAGATGGGGGGCACCAAGCTTCTTGATCAGCTTGACGAAAGGCGGGTCGGGCTTGCGCCCTGGATTAAACTTGAACCAGCCCAACTCGGCCCGTACCGCCTGCTCCTTCAGCTCGATGGCACCCCAGATAAACGAGGCTCCGGCGATACCGAGGATGGCGGAAAGACCGGCGCTGCCGACGAAGAGCGAGCCGATCACCAGCAGGGCACCCACGAGCAGCGGGTAGGGCCACCACAGGTAGCCCAAGTAATACTCTAAGCGGATGACCCAGAAGAAGCCGAAGCCGATGATGGCGAAACTAAATAGCCCGAGCGCGAGACCACCCCATTGCATAGTTGCCTCTCGTACAAAGCCAAGGTTTTAGGTGCTAGGTTTCAGGTTTCAGACCGAACGCGGCCACACGTCATGCTGCGCGTGCCCAAACCGTAACGCATCCACGAACCTTGGTGCCGCTACGCACTGTTCACTGGTGTTTGGTGGCGTTTGCCGTGGTGCCCAGCGCCGACGAGGTTGGACGCGGCAAGACAGGGCAGCCCGTCGGCTCACGGTCGAGCAAATTGGCGGTGGTGGCGTGACCAGTCGCCGTCAGATGGGCGGCGTGGCGCGGGTTGCGCGGGTTCGCGGGCGCATGGCCCTTGAAGACGCGCCGCTGCTGCCGAAAAAGCTCGTGGGCGTCCCAGAGGAGCGTGATGCCAATGATGCTGCACACGCCCGCGACTGTGAGGCCAGGGGCAAAAAGTGCGTAGAGGTTGAGGCCCAGACCCATTACGGTCAGGATCGTGGCAGGTGGCGCAAGCCGTGTGACGGTACGCTCAAGCCAGCGTACGCCTACGTGCCCCCACCAAATCCCCAAAAAGGTTGCCAGCGCCATCCAGAAGCCGGTCAGTTGAAGCATCACAGGTCGCCTTACCTACATGCGCTCGCAAAACTTGTCTATAGCAATCCCAATCCGGGTTGTGCAACCGGGGGACTAAAGTCCCCGGCTCTTTATCTGCGAAGCCTGCCTTCGCAGGCTATCTAGGCCGCGCAGGCGGCCTTCGCACCCCATAGCCCGTGGCTTCAGCCACCGGGCGGGCGCGAAACAACCTGTGTAGAATTGCTATACATTGCTACAACCCAGCGCAAAGCCTGCTTATAAGTGTACTACTGCGGCGAAAGGCTAAGTGGTTCCTCGCCCGTGTCCTCAAACACGCTGGTGGGCAGCGTGAAATAGAAGGTGCTGCCGCTGCCGGGGGCACTCTCGACCCAAATCTGCCCACCGTGGGCTTCGGTGACCAGCTTGCAGAAGGTCAGACCGAGGCCGCTGCCAGCGTTGCGCCGGTTGCCGACTTGGCCGAACTTGTGGAAGATCTTATCCAGGTCAATCGGCTTGATGCCCAAACCGGTGTCGCGAACGGCGAAGCGAACCACCATGTCACTGCTGGCAGGCTCACGTGTGGCGTCAGGGGTTGCGGGCTGCACACTGTTGGCGGCGATGGTCGCAACGCTAAGCTGGATGTGTCCATCCTTCGGGCTGAACTTTAGGGCGTTGTCGAAGAGATTCTGGAGCACGCGCAGCACCAGTTCACGGTCGGCGTAGACCGTGTCAACCTCGGGCGAGACGGTCACCTCAATGGCGACATTTTTGTTGCGGGCGATCACGCTCATTCGGCTGGAGGCCCGTTCGACCAGATCCGCGACCGCCAAAGTAGTGCAGTCAAGCGGCATCCCGCCGTCTTCCAGGCGGCTGATGTCGAGCAGGAGATTGACCATATTGAGCAGATTCTGGGCGCTGGTGTAGGCGATGCTCAAAATCTCGTGCTGGGTGCCGGTAAACTCTCCGGTGATGCCCCGGAAGATCATATCAATGGAGGTTATGATGCTCGTGAGCGGGCTACGCAGATCGTGAACCATCATATTGGTCAGGTCGGTGCGGAGGCGTTCGGTCTCTTTCGTCGCGGTAATATCGCGCACAATCAGCAGGATCGGCCAGTGCGTCTGGGTGGTGTCGCTGGTGCTGAGGGTATCGTTGCCTTCGCGTGTGGCGCGGAGTACCGTCCACTCAAGCGAGCGGGCACCGTGGAGGCTGCTGTTCAGTTCGCCGCGCACAAACAGTTCGCGCCCCTCGGCGACCGTGGTCACGCGCTCACAGAGTTGCTCAAACTCACCCAGCGCGAAGCGAGCGGTAGCGCCCCAGCGTTCAAGCAGCAGGCTGACCGGCAGCTTGGCGAGGTCGGTGGTGAGCGAATCGGTGGCCCATGTGCTGCTGTCCGTCAGCGTGATGAAGGCTCCGTTGGTGACGGCAACCTGCGCTTCGTCGCTAACCAAAAGCATCCCTTCGTGGGTGGAGCGCATAATCGAAGCCAGTTGGTCGCGGCCCTCGCGCACCTCGCCAAGCAGGCGTAGACTCGCGACAGCGGTGGCGGCCTGGCTGGCGAAGAGGATCATCGTCTCGCGCTCGGCGGTAGTGGGCAGGCCCTCGCCGTAGCCGACACAGATCGCGCCGATGGTTTGGCGTGAACCGAGCAACGGGATGCTAATCATCGCCTCGTTGGTGCCGTCAGGGCTGGGCAGTTGATTCACTGGGCGGCGAGTGATGATGGCCTCGCGGGCGATCTGGGCGGCGGCGGCGGGGTTGGCTGATTGGGTGCCGGTGTGGATCGGGATCGTCAGTGCGTCTTCACCACTAGCGCCAAGATAGACCGTCGCCCAACGGGCATCGCTCATCTCCTGCATCCCACGGGCGGTCAGCTCGTAGATTTGCTGGGGCGAGCGTAGCGTGGTGTTGATAGCGCGGCCAAGCGCATTCAGGGCCACCATGCGGTTCAGGTTGCCCTGTTGGTCGGCGTAGAGCTGCACATTCTCGATTGCGGCGGCGACTTGGTTTGCCAAGATTTCGAGAATCTGGATCTGGGCCGCGCTCGGGCGCAGCGCGTCCTCGGGATCATCAACGCCAAGCAGGCCAATCAGTTCGCCACGACTGTTGCAGAGCAGGCAGAAGAGCGTGTCGCCGGAGTGCCAGCCGTCGGGGCGGATCGCGTCTGACTGCTGCAGGTCGTTTACCTCGGGATGTCCCCATATATTGAGATACGCTTCACACTCACGCTCAATCAGATAGGTCAGACTGCCGTGGAGAAATTCGGGGCGTAGTAGCGTCTCAAGGTGCGCTAGAGCGATGCGGGTAGGTCGCAGGCGTTCGCCAGAGGCCGCTGGCCCAGTCGCGGCCACGCGCTCTAGGTACGGCGCGGGCACATGCTCACGGCGCACCAGGGCGATCAGCGTACTGCGGAAGCCGGAGCTCTCGCTGACAATGGCGGCAATCTGGGGCAGCAGATGGTCGAACTGGCGCTCGGCGCGCAAGACGTTTGCGGCGCGCAGGATCTTGCGTAGACGGTCATTCGAGCGGTCAAGCTCGTGGACACGTCGGGAGAGCGCCTGGTCTACGCTGGCGAACTGGTGGGCGTTCTCTAGGGCGATCAAGGCGTGGTCGGCCAGAGCTTCGAGAAGATCAAGGTCGTCTTCGGTGAAGGGCGCATTATCGCGCTGATTGAGGATCTCGATGACGCCCTTGACCCCATTGAGGTTACGGAGCGGGACGGCCAGGATTGCACGGGTGTTGAAGCCGCTCGTGGTGTCGAACGTCGGGTCGAAGCGACTGTCCGTTTGGGCGTTATTGACAATCGTGGCCTGACCGCTGCTGACGACATAGCCCGCCACACCCTTGCCGGGGGCCAGCCGGTGACCGAGCAGCCGTTGGCCGATGTGACCACCGGCATAGCGGCAGACGAGTTCGCCAGTTGTCTCGTCGAGCAGCAGCAGTGAACTCTCCTCGGCGTTAAACAGATCGGGGGCGCGCTGGACAATCAAGGTCGGCACATACTCAGGGTCGAGACTTGAGTTGATAGCGCGGGCGATGCGAATAAGCGCCTCGCGGCGGCGCACCTCTTCGGCGGCCCGCTCGTAGCGCTGGGCGCTGCGAATCAGACGGCTGACCTCCTCGGTGAGCCAAATCAGCAGCGCCGCATCGTCGGGGCTGAGGGTTGCGCCAGGGAGTGTCGAGAAGCTGATCATGGCCCCAAACACAAAGCCATGATCGTGCATCGGCACGCACATCCAGGCGTAAAGCGGCGCGGGGCCAAGCGCAGCGAGCGGCAGAATACCGCGACGGACACACTCGTCGGTGTATGAGTCCGTGACGAGACTCTTGCCACTCCGCATCACCACGCCAGTGAGGTCAGCGTCGGCAGGCCAGTAGCTCCGCACGGAGCCGTGGTGGGTGCCCGTCAGTGCATAGGCCAACTCAAGCCATTCGCCGTCGCGGTAGCGCAACACGCAGCCCACATTGGCGCACGGCAGCGCGGTCTGTACCAGCGTACAGACCGCACGCAGGAGCGATTCGACGGCGCTGGTGCCGCGTAGTTGATCGAGCGCGGGGCGCAACTCGGCCTTGCGCCGCGCCAGCGGCGTGGGTGGAGCGTGGCGCAAGCTCAGATAGATTGGGCCAAGCACCGTCGCCAGCACGTGTAGGCTCAGCTTTTGCGCGGGGCTACACGTAGGCGGGCTAAAGCGTAGCAAGCCCAGCAACTCACCGGCAGCCTGGAGGGGGATAGCGACCGATTTCAGCGCATCATCGGTGACGGTGGCACCCGCACGCAGGCGCAGCAGCGCCGCAGCGTCGGGCCGCTCTGCCGCACTGAGCGTAGCGAGCCAATAGACCTGCGTCGCATAGCCGGGGAGCAGCGCCGCAAGGGCCACCTGGGTCTGGCGGGCGAGTGCTTCCCCATCGGTCACCAGCGTCAGCCCTGCGAGGTGTTCCTGGCAGAGCTGCATGAGGTCAAAGGCTTCAGACGGGAGCTGACTCATTGGCGTGTTCGCTGGATTTTTCTAAGACAAGGTTTCAGGTGCTAGGTTTCAAGTTTCAGGCCAAGCGCATCAGAACACGCTGCGGGAGGCCAAACGGTAACGTACCTGCGAACCTTAAGGGTTTCTATTTTAACCGCTTTTTGTGGAGTCTGTCTCTACTGGGAGGGTCGCAGGGTTGAGGCAAGGTCTGGTAGCCGGGGGGCTGAAGCCCCCGGCTACGTTTACAAAGCCTGCCTTCGCAGGCTGGGTGAGTCCGCGCAGGCGACCTTCGCTTCCCTAACACCGTCTACACCAGCGTCCGGTAGAGCGCGATGGTCTTCTCGGCAATCGCGTCCCAGCTAAAGTGTTCCTCGACGCGACGACGCCCGTTGGCCCCAAAGCGCTCGCGCAGGGCCGCGTCGTGGGCGACCCGGTTGATGCCTGCGGCCAAGTCAGCCGAGAAAACCGCCGGGTCTTCGGGGTCGAAGCTGCCGGGGCGGAGCTTTAGCGCGACGAGGATGCCGGTCTCTTCGGGGACGACCACCTCTTTGATGCCGCCGACCGCCGAGGCGACCACGGCAGTTTCGCAGGCCATGGCCTCAAGGTTAATGATGCCGAATGGCTCGTAGACCGAAGGGCAGCAGAAGACCGTCGCGTGCGAGTAGAGCTGGATCACATCGGGGCGGGCGAGCATCTCGCGCACCCAGATCACGCCGGGGCGTTCCGCGCTTACGGCGGCGACCCGCGCTTCCATCTCGTGGCCGATCTCGGGCGTGTCGGGGGCGCCCGCGCAGAGCACCACTTGGATGGCGGGGTCAATGTGGGGGATGGCGTTGACGAGATGGATGATGCCCTTCTGGCGCGTGATGCGCCCGACAAACAGCACGAAGGGCCGCGTCGGGTCGATGCCGTACTTCGTCAGCGCGGCGGTCGTCGCGGTCTTGCGGTACTCGTCCAGCGCAATCCCGTTGTAGATGACGTGTACCTTCTCGGGGGCAATGTTGAAAAGGCGCAGAATGTCCTCGCGAGTCTCTTTCGAGACGGCGACAATCGCGTTGGCCTGCTCAATCGCGGTGCGCTCGATCCACGAGCTGAGGTGGTAGCCGTTGCCGAGTTGCTCAACCTTCCAGGGGCGCAGCGGCTCAAGCGAGTGAATGGTCAAGACGTAGGGCACGCCCCACAGCTTCCCGGCGAGCAGGCCAGCCATGTCGGTATACCATGTGTGGCAGTGAACAATGTCGGCGTCGAGGGTGTCTTTCGCCATCAGCAGCGAGCGGGCGAGCGCATCAACCGCGCCGACGTAGCGGGGGTCAGTGTCGCGCTTCGTCTCGTCCCACTGGGGGTAGCCACGGACTGTTAGCTGGGGGGCGCTGGCCTGTTGGTCGCCGAAGCAGCGCACCTCAACCGCCAGCAGCTTCGCCAGCGCCTGGCTCAGATATTCGACGTGGACACCGGCCCCACCGTAGACGTTCGGCGGGTACTCGTTGGTGAAGAGCGCGACTTTGTGCAAGTCTCCCATAGCCATTCCTTACAATGAGGGTTCAGGGGGCAGGGGTCAGGTTTCAGACCGAACGCATCAGCTTGGTCGTGCAGCCGGGGGACTGAAGTCCCCGGCTCTATGGCGACGAAGCCTGCCTTCGCAGGCTCATCCAGGCCGCGCAGGCGGCCTTCGTCCCGCGTAGCCCGTGGCTTCAGCCACCGGGCGAACGTCACTAGCGCTGGCGTCAAAGGCGCAAGAACTGCGTCGCGATGCGGAAATCCGTTGCACAGTATACCTGAAATGGGGCGTTGCGAGACTTGGACAAGATTCGTGGATGCTTGACAGTTTGGGCGCACCCATCGTTTGCTGATGCGCTCGGCCTGACACCTGAAACCCAGCACCTGAAACCTTGTCTTAGAAAGGCATCCGATGGACGTGAACCTTTTCGTGCGGGGGCTGCTGATCGGACTGGCGATTGCGGCGCCGGTGGGGCCAATCGGTGTGTTGTGCATCAGGCGCACGCTGGCCGACGGCCAACTGACGGGCTTTGTCTCGGGCCTGGGCGCGGCGACCGCCGACCTGATCTACGGCTCAGTCGCCGTGCTCGGCCTTACGGCCATGGCCGATCTGCTGGTGGGGGTGAGCTTCTGGACGCGGCTCGTGGGCGGGCTGTTTCTTTGCTACCTGGGGGTGCGAACGCTGCGTGAGCGACCGGCGGAGCGTCCGGCGGAGGCGACGGCGCGTGGTCTGGCGGGTGCCTACGCCTCGACGCTGCTGCTGACGATCACCAACCCCGCGACGATTATTGCCTTCGCGGCGATCTTCGCCGGACTAGGGGCGGTCAGTCTGGCGCAAGGCTACGCTGAGGGGTTGCTGCTCGTGGCCGGGGTCTTCACCGGCTCGGCCCTGTGGTGGCTGCTGCTGAGCGGTGCCACCGGCCTGCTGCGTGCGCGGGTGACGCCGCAGGCGCTGCGCTGGGTGAATGTTGTGGCGGGGGCGATCATCGTGGGGTTTGGCGTGGTGGCCCTGGGGTCGCTGCTGGTGCGCTAGGCGCCTCGCGGGGCGCCAGCCCACGGCGGAACACTTCGACCACCAGATCGGCTAGATGCGCGGGGTCGGGGTCGCCAATCATGCCAACCATGCTGAGCGGGCTAATGCTGGGCGAGATATTGAGGGCGAAGAAGATCCGCACGACGCTGGCGACATCAACATGAGGGTCAATCTCGCCAGCGGCAATCGCCTCGTGGATAGTGGCGACCATCAGCGCATCCACGCGACCGAGATACTCACGCGAGTGCTGGTCGCGGGCGAGGATGTCCAGCACCTCGGGCAGCCAGAGTTGCATTGCGCTGGAGCGATGGGCAATCTGGAGGCTGACGCTGGTATGCAGGAAGCGCAGCAGCCGCTCTAGGGGCGAGGTGGTGCCGGTCGCGGTGACGTGGCTGAAGGTGCGCTCGACCAACTGCATCGCCATGGCGGCCACGAGGTCGTCTTTGGTGGGAAACTGACTGTAGAGCGTCGGCTTCGAGACGCCGACGCGCGCGGCGAGGTCGTCCATTGACACCGCCGCGTAGCCCCGCTCGGCCATCAGTTGATGGGTCGCCTCAAGGATTTCGTCACGAAGGAGCGCCTTGCGGCGTTCGCGCAGTGTGAATGTCATGGCTTTTCCCTTTGGGCACGGGACGCTCGTCGGTGCCAGCACATCATCGCCGCGCCAGCCCTCTCCCCCGGCCCCTCTCCCACCAGGGGAGAGGGGGGATTTCGCAGTAGGACGCTGTCCGGCTCCCCCTCTCCCGCTCTGGGAGAGGGGGCTGGGGGGTGAGGGCTGGCGCGGCACCCGGACGTTGCATCAACCCTGTAGGAAAAGATGAGAGAAGTGAGACAAGACTTTAATCGCCACTCGGCTTCGAGGGTTTGGGCTGCACCGCCGCCGCAGGCGCAGCAGCGGATGCTGGTGCCGCCGCGACCGCCACCGGCCCACGTCGGCGCACCAAGGCCGCAAAGCGCGAGGTGAGCGAGTCCATCAGGCTGTAGACAGTCGGCACCACCAGCAGGGTCAGCGCCGTCGAGGTGATCATGCCGCCGATGATCACCCACGCCAGCCCGCGCCGGAACTCGCCGCCCTCGCCGCTGCCGAAGACGTGGACGCCCATCGCCGTGGGCAGCGCGCCCGCGATCAGGGCTGCCGAGGTCATCAGGATGGGGCGGAGCCGAATGGCGCCTGCGAGGCGCAACGCTTCGTGCTTGTGAACGCCCAGCCCGCGCAGGCGGTTGGTGAAGTCCACCACCAGGATCGAGTTCTTCACCACCAGGCCAAGGAGCATAATCAGGCCGATCATGCCCGTGATGTCGAGGTCGAGGCCGACGATGCGGAGCGCCAGGAAGGCACCGATGAAGCTGAACGGCATCGCCATCATGATCACCAGCGGCTGCGAGAACGAACCGAACTGCGAGGCCAGCACCATGTAGACGAACAGCACCGACAGCCCCATCGCCAGAATCAGCGAGCCGAAGCCCTCGCTCGTCTGCTGCGTCGTGCCAAGGTGGCTCACGGTCACGTCGCTGGGGATGCCGAGCGCGATGAGCTTAGGATTCAGCTCGTTGCTCACATCGGTGATGTTGCGCCCCTCGACGTTGGCCCCGATGAGGATCTGGTTCAGCCGGTCATAGCGCCGAATGGTGACGAGACTCGATGCGACCTCGACTTTGCCAAGGGCGCTGAGCGGCACGGTGCCCGAGCGCGTCGGGATGCTGATCGCGCTGAGCGACCCGACGCCGGTACGATCTTGCGCCTCAAGGCGCACCAGCACGTCGGTGTCAATACCATTCTGGCGCAGCACCGTGGCGCGGTCGCCGTTAATCAAGGCGCGCACCGAACTGGCGATGTCGTCGTTCGTCACGCCAATCTCGCCAATGCGGCTCGGGTCAGCGATGAAGCGCAGCTCAGGCTTGCCCGTCTGGTAGTTCGTGTCAATGTCCACCATCCCCTTAACCTGACGCATCTGCGCCATTACCGCCTCGATGATCGGGGCGATCTCGCTCAGCGGGCGGGTGGTCTGGAGGCCAATCTGAAGCTGACGCCCCGCGATGCTGGCGCTCACCGTGGGCGACATGCTCGGCATCGCCGTCGCGAGGCGCGGCAGATCGCGCAGGGTCTGGCGCAGCCGGTTGAGCGCCGGTTCGGTCGGTGCCTTCCCCTTCAGCTTGATGAAGAACTCGGCCCGCTCGGGGTTGCCGGAGAAGCCGACGGTGGCGATCACCGTCGCGACCTCGGGGTCGGCCAGCATCGTCTGTTCGGCCTGCGTCGCAATGCGGTCGGTTTCGGCCAGCGTCGTGCCCGGCGGGGTCTCAAAGCCCATCGTGAACTGGTGGCGGTCGGCGTTGGGGAAAAAGCTGAACTTCAGGCCACCGGCGACGACCAGGCTGAGCAGCAGCACCCCGACGGCGCCAGCCACGACCACCATGCGGTGTGGCAGACTCTTCAGCGTCCAGGCCAGCACATTGCCGTACGCTGTGCCGACGCGGCCCGGATCTTCCTGGGCCTCGGAGACCAGCGCGGCGTCACGGTCAATATTCTCGCCCTCAATCTGGTCAACGTGCAGCTCCACCACATCGTGGTGCGGCCCCTTGGCCTTGTGTTCCTTCATCTTCACGTTGGGGAAGACGTTGGCTGACATCATCGGCGCCAGGGTGAACGCTTCGACCAGCGAGAGCAGAATGGCGACGGCGACGACGGTACCGAACGACTTGAAGATGATCCCGGCGGTGCCTTCGGCGAAAGTGACGGGCACGAATACGGCCACGATGGTGAGCGTCATCGCCAGCACCGAGAGGCCCACCTCCCAGGTGCCTTTCGAGGAGGCGACACGGGCGCTCTCGCCGCGCTCCATGTGGCGGAAGATATTTTCGCGCACCACAATCGCATCGTCGATCACCAGGCCGACGCAGAGCGAGAGCGCGAGCAGCGTAATCAGGTTGATCGTCAGCCCGAAGAGCGGCATGAAGATGAAGGTGCCGATCAGGATGACGGGCAGGCCGATCATTGTGATGATCGTGCTGCGGAGGTTGCGGAAGAAGATCCAGACGACCAGGAAGGCGGCCAGCGCCGCGAAGAGCAGTTCCTCAATCGAGGAGGTCACCGACGAGCGCACCGACTCGGAGTCGTCGCGAGGGATGGTGTAGGTGAGATCGGGGCGGGCGGCGAAGATCGTGGTGAGCGCGGCGCGCACATTGTCGGCGACGGCGACGGTGTTGGTGCCCGACTGCTTCCGCACGCCAAGAATGATCGCCTCGCTGCCATTGAGGCGCTCGTGGCTCACAGTTTGCGCCACGCCGTCCTCAACCGTTGCCACATCGCCGATCCGATACGAGGTGCCGGTGATCTGGATTTTCGTGATGTCGGCGGGCGACTGGAGCAGCGACGGGGCGCGTAGGCTGATCTCTTGGTCGCCCTGCGTGATCGAACCCAGGCCGAGGTTCGCGTTGGCGAGCCGCAGCGCGTTGCTAATCTGGACGGGCAGAATGCCGTACGCCTGTAGCTTCTGCAAGTCCATCAGCACGTTGATCTGGCGGGTCGCGCCGCCGTTGACATCAATGGAGCCCACGCCACTCACGCGCTGGAGCAGCGGCACAATCTCATTATCGAGGATGCGGCGTAGCTCAAGCGGCGACTGGCTGCGCGTACCGGCGATTGCCAGCGACATAATCGGCGTCGCGTTCATGTCGAAGCGCTGGATGATCGGCGTACGAATATCACGCGGCAGGTTCGGAATAACCGCGTTGACCTTCTCGCGCACGTTCTGGTCGAGCTTGGTGATGTCCATGCCCGAATTGAACTCAAGCACGATGATCGCGATGCCCTCGCTGGCATTCGAGGTGATGTGGGCGAGACCGGCAAGCGTGTTGACGGCACTCTCAATGGGTTTCACCACCTGGTCCGCCACGCTCTCGGGGCCAGCGCCAGGGTACGAGACGCTCACCGACACGACGGGCACGTCAATGTCAGGCAGCATGTTGACGGGCATCGTGGTAAAACCGAGCAGGCCAAACGTGATAATCGCCAGCATCACCATGGTGATGAAGACCGGCTGGCGAATGGAAATGTCTGAGAGAGCTAGGCCATTCAGCTTCTCTTTGGGGCGCTGGGGTGTTGCCATCGCGTTCTCCTACGGCGCGTACACACAGGCTGCACTCTGCTTACCTTGACTGTACCGTAAAGACTTTGAACGCGCAAGTAGGATTATCGCACGCTCATTGCGCGGGTTTGGGGGGCTTCGTGCCCCCAGAAGAAAAGGGGGTTTCGCTGTAGCGTAGAAGGAACGCAGTCACCCTGAGGAGCGTATGGCCGTAAGAAGCTGGCGAATCCGCTCCGCCAGCGCTTTCAAGCTGACCGGCTTGGTCATATAGTCGTTCGCGCCGGCCTCCAGGCAACGCTCGCGGTCACCGGGCATAACCAGGGCGGTCAGAGCGATGATCGGCACTTGGGCATAGGCAGGGATGGCCCGCAGGCGCCGGGTGGTCTCCAGCCCGTCCAGCTCCGGCATCTGGATGTCCATCAGGATGAGATCGGGCCGGCGCTTGTCCAACTGGCTAAGGGCCTCACGGCCATTGCGGGCCACGCTCAGCGCATAGCCGTGACTTTGGATGTAGTCGCTGATGGTCAGGATGTTGACCTCGTTATCTTCGACCAGCAGGATATGCGCGCCGGTCGGGGGCGGCGCTTCGGGCTGCGGCACAATCGCACGCTCTGCGGCATCCACTACCAGCGCCGAGTGGAGCGGCGTGGGCTGATTGGCCCGATCCAAAGTTGACACATACGCTTCGCCGCTGATGCGTTGGGGGATGCGGTAGGGCAGGCTGATCGTAAAGCGGCTGCCCTGATCGGGTGCGCTCTCGACCGTGACGCTGCCGCCATGCAGCTTGGCCAGGCGACGAACCAGGGCCAATCCCAGCCCGGTGCCCTCGTGCTGGCGGCTCAGGCTCGAGTCGAGTTGCTTGAAGGGCTGGAAGAGCCGCGCCAGATCCTCGGCTGCGATGCCGATGCCAGTGTCCTGCACCGCGAAGCGGATCACCTCCGCCTCGCTATCGACATCGACCTCCAGGCACACCGTACCCTTGGCTGGAGTAAACTTGACGGCGTTGCTCAGCAGGTTGACCAGCATCTGCTTCAGCCGACGCCCGTCGGCCTCCATCGTAGACAACTGGTCATTCAGCGTGAAGCTCAGCCGCAGCGCCTTTTTGGCCGCCAACTCTTTGACAAAGAGCAGGCTGGCCTGGCACACCTCCGCGACGATCACCGGCTCGAGCTGGAGTTCCAACTGCCCAGCCTCGACCTTCGAGAGATCGAGGATATCGGTGATCAGCGCCAGCAGGTGGCGACCGCTGCTCTCGATGTTGTGTACCATCCCCTGCTGATGCGGGTTGAGCGCGCCACGGATCTCTTCGAGCAAGGTCTCGCTCAGCCCGAGGATGGCGTTGAGTGGCGTGCGTAGCTCGTGGGACATATTGGCCAGGAACTCATCCTTCGCCCGCGCCGCCCGCGCCAGCTCGGTGTTGGCCTGGCGCAGGGTCGCCGCGACCTGCTTCTCGGTCGTGATGTCGCGCATCGTCGTTAGATAGTGCTGCTGGCCTCGGATGGAGAGGCTGAAGATCCGCATCCCGACGTCGCGAACCTCGCCGCTGGCCCGTCGCAGGTAGACCTCGACGGCGGCGAATCTGGTGCGCGCCCGGATGTGTTCGCTCACAGCACCGGCGAGCTTCAGGTACGTCTCGTGCGACACTAAGCCGATGCGGTCGAGCCTCTGGTCGAGCATCTGAGGGGCACTGTAGCCCGTCAATTGCTCGAAGGCCCGGTTCAGTTGCACCAGCGTACCGTCCTTACGAAACAGCACGACGGCGTCCGGGGACTCCTCGAAGAGCAGACGGTTCTGGGCCTCGCTCTCGCGTAGGGCGATCTCGGCCTGCTTGCGCTCGCTGTTATTAAAGATGCTTGAGCGGGTCATCAGAAACGCGCCCTGCTCGTCGTAGACGGCGGTGGCGCTGAGCAGAACTGGGATCAGCGATCCGTCCTTGCACACCATCTCAAACTCTACGTCACGCACGCTCCCGTGTTCCTGAAAGGCCGGGAAGCCCTCGGCAAATGCGGCTATGCCATCCGGGGTGAGGAAGCTGGACATCGACTGGCCGAGCATCTCCTCACGGGTGTAGCCCAGCCAGTCGAGTTGGGTCTGGTTGACCATCAGCACGGTGCCGCTGGCATCGAGTACGTGGTAGCCAACTGGCGCGTTCTCGTAGAGGTCTTGCACCTCGGCGGTGCGCTCGCGCACGCGCTGCTCCAGGGTCTGGTTCAGCTCCAACAGCGCCTGCTCGGCTCGCTTGCGCTCGGTGATGTCTACGATCTGGAACAGCATACTCGGCGCGCCATCGAGCTCGATCACCTCGGCTGAGACCAGCATGAACCGCCGCTCACCAGAGCGACAGCAGAACATCGACTCAAACCCATGCACCTCTTGGTGCTGGCGAAGCTCATCCAGGATGCGCTGGCGATCACCTGGCTCTGCCCAGAGCCCCACATCGAGCGCAGTGCGACCGATCAGCTCCTCGCGACGATACCCAAACAGGGTCAGGGCCGCCGTGTTGAGATCCTCCAACCGATTGTCGCGCAGCCGCGTGATAATGATGCCCACCGGGCTTGTGTGAAAGATGGTGCTGAAGCGGTGCTCGCTCTCGCGCAACTGCTCCTCGGCCCGCTTGCGCTCGGTGATGTCGGTGACAAAGCCATGCCAGAAGATGGAGCCATCGGTTTCGCGAATGGGCATCGAGTGGCCCTCTAGCCAGATCTCGCCCTTGTGCGGGTGGTGGTAGCGGTACTCATTGCGCCAGGGCTGAAGCGTCCGCGCCGACTCGCCGACGGCCTCGACCAACTGGGCGACCTGATCGAGCGGCACACGGGCGATCAGCGCGTCGATGTTCTCGTGTACATCGGCTAGCGTTAGCCCGTAGAACTCCTCGAACTTCTTACTGGCATAGGGAATGGAGAGCGTGCCGTCTGGGCGCAGCAAGAAGGTACAGACCGCGCCGGGGATGGTGTCAGCAACCTTGGCAAAGCGCAGTTGCTCGGCGTGCAGGGCCTCCTCGACCTGCTTGCGCGCGGTAATGTCGAGCGCGTTGACCATGGCGAGCACGGGCGTCCCGTTTGCGTCGCGTAGCGGCTGAACACTCGCGTGGTACCAGCGTGGCGGGTCGGCGAACTGGTGCTGGATCTCGCCCACGACGCCCTGGCCGCTGGTGATGACCTGGCGGATCTGGTCGAACTGCTGGTCCGCGAGCTGCGGTGGAAAAAAGTCGTGCAGGCGTCGCCCAATCACCGTCTCGGGGCTGCCCGTCAGCGGCGCGGCGCCGATCTGGTTGATGTAGTGGAAGACCCCGTCGGCATCCAGGGTGGCGATGGTTGACTCCTGGGAGGTGATCAGCGTGCGATACAGCTCCTCACTGGCGCGGAGCGCCGCCTCGGTACGCATGTAGACCATCACGCTGCCGATCTCCGTGGCGATGGAATCCAGTGCGTGGCGACTAGACGACGGCACCCGCAACAGCGTGTGCGAGGCAAGATTGAGACAGCCGACAACGCGCCCCTGATGCTGGATCGGCACCGAGGCCACGGCGCACAGCCCCTCGGACTGGAACAGCACCTGGGCCTGGAGCACACTGACATCGCTGTAGACGGGGGTACCAGCCAGAATCATCTGCACACTTGGCGCCTCAATCGGGTAGCGCGAGGTCACGCGGAGGAACACGTCGCTCAGCCCGTGATGCGCCACAAGCTGGATGGTGCGGCAGCCGGAGTCAAACAGGTAGATCCCACCGCTATCCATGTTCGTGACGCGCATGGCGATCGCCAAGCACTGCGGCCACGCCTCTGTGCCCAAGGTAGTCGTACCAATAATTCGCGCCAGATCGCGCTGGGCATAGCTAATCTCCTCGGCCTGCCGACGCTCAGTGATATCGATGCCCACTGACTGAAACTCCAGCAACTGGTGCTGGGCATCGAAGATGGGGGTGTCGATCCACTGGTAATGGCGCACCTCGCCGCCCTCGATGGTCACCGGGTGCTCGTAAGTCACGGTGCGCGGGTTGGTGGACAGATCCCGGTAGAACGCCGCCGTCTCCTCACGAGTTGACTCGGGGAGAAACTCCAGCCAGCGCCGACCAGTCGGATCACCTTTGAGCCCAAAGATGGTGCGGTATTGTTTGCGTTCATAAGAACCATTACGTTTCATAGCGTTTTATCGCGTCCTATTGCGGAAAAGCGCCATTCCTGGTATACTGTGCCTATGCGTACATCTGTTTGAACACTCCTTCTATGCAGCTTGTCGAACACACCC
>CAIWXH010000062.1 GCA_903916565.1 uncultured Oscillochloris sp.
CCCACCTCCCCATCTCCCCACCTCCCCATCTCCCCACCTCGTCGTACGGAGTACCCCTATGGCTGATGTCAAGGCCGCGCCACGCGCCACCAGCGGCTGGGCGCGTCAGACCAAACACGGCGACGTGATCTTCTGGCTGCTCACGCTGGGCTTCGCTCTCGTTATCGTCGGCCTCGTCGTCGCCGTCGGCGTCGTCACCTACACTGGCTCGGCGGAGGCCCGCGAGCGCTTCGGCTGGAGCTTTCTCTGGGGCGTTGAGTGGAACCCCATCGCGACGGATCTGTACCCGGCCACTTTTGGGGCGTGGCCTGCCATTCGTGGCACCCTCTTCTCGTCGCTGATCGCCCTGGTGCTGGCTGGCCCCACGGGCATCGCCATCGGCATCTTCCTCGCCGAACTGTGCCCCCTGCGCCTCAAGCAGCCGCTTGGCTTCATGGTCGAGTTGCTGGCGGCCATCCCGAGCGTGATCTACGGCCTCTGGGGCGTGGCGGTCTTCGTGCCCTTTTTTACCACCTACATTGCCACGCCGATTTCCGAGAGCATCGGCCAAACGCTGCCCTGGCTGGCTGGCCCGGTCGCCGTCGGGCGCGGCCTGATCGTCGCCAGCGTGGTCATCGCCCTGATGATTTTGCCCACCGTCGCCGCGATCACCCGCGATGTGCTGCAGGCGGTGCCGAACCAGCAGCGCGAGGTGCTGCTCGCCCTGGGTGCGACCCGCTGGGAAGTCATCTGGCTGGCGGTCTTGCCCTACGCCCGCGCTGGCATCATCGGCGGCGTGATGCTCGGCCTGGGTCGCGCCCTTGGCGAGACGATGGCCGCCACCATGCTGATTGGCAACAGCACCCGCGTCGAGGACTCGCTCTTTATGCCCGCCACCACCGCCGCCTCGCTGGTCGCCAGCGAGCTGACCAACGCGAATGACTCGCTACACGCGAGTGCGCTGATCGCGATTGCCCTGGTGCTCTTCGGCATCACGCTCATCTTAAATCTCGCCGCACGCTATCTCGTCTGGCAGACCGCGCACGGCCCAGCGGGGGCACGCGCATGACACTTCAGACGAACATGCTGAACTACGGCGGGCGGCGTGTCGTTGACCGCACGCTGCGCGGCTGCACGGTCGTCGCCACCGCCATCGCGATTATTCCGCTGGTGCTGATCATCGGCTACGTGCTGGTCGTCGGCGGCTCGTCGCTGAATGTCGCCTTCTTCACTCAGACCTATATGCCCCCGGTGCCAGCGGATTCTGGCGGCGCCGTTGACCCGGCTACGGGTCTGCCCGCCGACTTTGCCGGGATTGACGTGAGCGGCGGCACGCTCGCCGATCCGAATGCACCCGTTGTGCCCGCCGAGCCTGACCTGACGCAGATCCAGGCCCAGGGCGGCGTGCTGCACGGCATCGTCGGCACGCTGCTGATCACGCTCGTCGGCCTGCTCTTCGCGCTGCCCATCGGGCTAATGGCGGGCATCTTTCTGGCTGAATACCCCAGCAACAGTCTGGCGACCGGCATCCGCTTCTGCTGCGACGTGCTGAGCGGTGCGCCCTCCATCGTGATTGGCGTGGTTGGCTACACGCTGCTCGTCCAGCAGGCGCGCACCTACTCGGGCCTGGCCGGTGCCGTGGCGATCACCTTCCTGATGGTGCCCACCATCGCCCGCACCACCGAGGAGATGCTCAAACTGGTGCCACATGCCGTGCGTGAGGCGGCGATGGCGATGGGTGCGCCGAAGTGGTACGGCACGCTCACGGTGGTGGTGCCCACCGCGCTGACGGGCATCGTCACCGGGGCGCTGCTGGCCTTCGCCCGTGGCGCGGGCGAAACCGCGCCGCTGCTGCTGACCATCCAGGGCAACAGCAACCTCAGTTATGATCTGCTCGCGCCAATGGCAGCCCTGCCGCTGCTCACCTATAAGTACATCGAGTCGCCCTTCCCCGCTGAGAATCAGCTCGCCTGGGGCACGGCCTTCGTGTTGCTGCTGCTGGTGCTGGGCGTCAACCTGCTGGTGCGCGTGGTGACAACGCGGATCAAGGGAGGTGTCTAGTCTATGTCGGCGGACATGCGCGCGGCAGGTTTTTTACCACGAAGCGCACGAAGGGCACGAAGGCCGAACCGTGTGCGGCTGCGTTCCGTGCCGTACAAGAATCACCGCGCAACCCGATAGGAACTTCCAGAAAGCGGTACTAGCATGACTGTTGCGACTCAGGCCGTCGCCCACCCCGCCCACCGCATGACCGTGCGCCAACTCACGCCGTTCTACGGCAAGCGTCAGGCGGTGCAGGCGGTGGATCTGGACGTGCGCCCACACGAAATTCTGGCGCTGATCGGCCCGTCGGGCTGCGGCAAAAGCACCGTGCTGCGCTGTCTCAACCGCATGCACGAGGCCATTCCCTACGCTCACGTCGCAGGCACCGTGAAGCTCGACGACACCGACATCTACAGCCCGCGCATTGACGCGACCCTGGTGCGCCGCAAGATTGGCATGGTCTTCCAGATGCCGATTGCGCTCCGCACGCGCAGCATCTACGAGAATATCGCCGTCGGCCTGCGCCTCGGCGGCATCCGTAGCAAGGGCGAGCTTGACGGGCGCGTCGAACAAGCCTTGCGCGACGCCAACCTGTGGGACGAGGTCAAGGATAAGCTGGCGCTCTCGGGCCTAGCGCTCTCGGGCGGCCAGCAGCAGCGCCTGAGCATCGCCCGCACCATTGCGGTCGTGCCCGCTGTCATCCTCTTTGATGAGCCATGCTCGGCCCTTGACCCAATTTCGACGCTGAAGATCGAAGCGTTGCTGCTACAGTTGCGCGAGCGCTACACCATCGTGATTGTCACCCACAACATGCAGCAGGCCGCACGGGTCGCGGATCGTACCGCCGTCTTCATGGTCGAGCAGAGCGCCGCCGTCCCGCTTGGTGTGCTGGTGGAAGAAGGGACGACCGACCAGATCTTCTCGACGCCGAAAGACTCGCGCACCGAGGACTATCTTAGTGGAAGGGTAGGCTAGCCGATGAGCGATGCACAGGCCAAGCAGATGGCGCTGGTGGGCGGTTTCGCCAGCACTGCCGCCGCACGGGCGCAGGCCCGCGAAGCCGCCGCCGTCGGCGCGACCAAGATCGAGGCGCGGGCGTTCAGCTTCTTTTACGGTGCGTTTCAGGCGCTGGACGCGATCACCATCGCCATCCCCCAGGGCGAGGTGACGGCCCTCATCGGCCCCTCCGGCTGCGGCAAAAGTACGCTGCTGCGGGCGATTAATCGCATGCACGACACCACGCCGGGTGCCCGCGCCGAGGGCGTGCTTACCCTTGATGACGGCCCGATCTACGGCGCCGAGGTCGATCCCATTCTGCTGCGCCGCCGCGTCGGCATGGTCTTTCAGCGCCCCAACCCCTTCGCCAAATCCATCTTCGACAATGTCGCCTACGGCCTGCGCGTGCTGGGCGAGCGCAACCGCAGCGTGATCAGTGAGCGGGTCGAGTGGGCCTTGCGCCGCGCCGCGCTCTGGGCCGAGGTGAAAGATCGCCTCAAGGCACCCGGCACGGCGCTGTCGGGCGGGCAGCAGCAGCGCCTCTGCATCGCACGGGCCATCGCCACCACCCCCGAGGTGCTGCTGATGGACGAGCCATGCTCGGCCCTTGACCCGATTGCGACCCTCAAGGTCGAAGATCTGATCAACGAGCTGCGTGGCGAGTTCACCATCCTGATGGTGACGCACAACATGCAGCAGGCGGCCCGCGTCAGCGACCACACCGCCTTCATGCTGATGGACGCGCAGACGCGGGCGGGCAATCTCGTCGAGTTCAGCCCAACCGGCCAACTCTTCACCAACCCGAAAGACCAGCGCACCGAGGCGTACCTGAGCGGGCGGTTTGGGTAGGCGGCGGGGCCTTTGCCCCTCTCCCCCGGCCCCTCTCCCACAAGGGGAGAGGGGAGATTCCGCAACAGGATGCGTTCGGCTCCCCCTCTCCCTTCATGGGAGAGGGGGCAGGGGGGAGAGGGCAGATACGCCTACAGCGCCGCCAACACCGCCAGCAAGCGCTTCCGGTAACTCGCCCCAATCACCTGCTCCCAGTGATCGGGCAGCGCGGCGAGGTGCCGCGCCCGCTCGGCGCTGCGGCTGGCGAGATAGGCATGCGCGCCGGGGTCATCTGCCAGATGCAGCGTCGCGATGTACGCCCGAGCAGTGACCTCGTCCTGAAGCACACCGAGCGTCTCTTGCACGGTCGCCAGCGGCGCCAAGAGCGTGATTGCCGACTCGCCAAGCGCCTCGGCGAAGCACTCGATGGTGTAGCGCAGGTGCTTGCCCGCAATACGCGCCCGGTGCTGCACCTCGTCGCCGCCCGTGAGCAGCACCGGCGCAAACGCCCGCAGCCCTTCGTAGCGCGCCCAGAGCAGCGAGCCAGCGGCGTCACGCACGCGCAGGGGCACCCCGGTTTCCGGCAGCGGCGCGACAGCAGCACCAGGGGTGGTCAGAAACGCCGCGAAGGCATGCTTAAAGCGCTGGTAGCGTGCGGTGTCCAGGCTCGCCAGCATCGTCTGGCGCGCCCCGGCCCGGTCATGCTCGACCGCCGTCAGCAGCCGGGTGAGCGTGTCACGCTCGGCCTCGGGCAGCGCGGCTTGGTAGGTGTGCAGATGTTCAAGGAAGACATCGCGGTCGCGCACCGTGGCGAGGTTGGCGGCCACACGCCGCAGCCCCCGACGGAAGCGACGGATCTGCTGCGCCTCGAAACAGGGCGCGACCACCTGAAGCGAGGCCCGTAGGCGGCGCGTCGCGACCCGCAGTTGGTGGACCTCTTCCGCAGCTTCCCCCGCGTGGACCGCCTCCTCACGCGCCAGCAGCCGCTCGAACTGATGGCGCAGAATGCGCCGCACGCCCTCATCGAGCGGCTCGGCAGCGTGCAGCCCAAGCGGCACGGACACGACACCCCAGGCAACCGGCAACTCTCTGGTGACCAATGCATCAACGCTCGGCGTCATGGTCTCGGCTGGGACGACTTCGATCTGAAGGAGGCCAATGGCGCGGTGCCAGCGCTTGACCGGCGCGGCGTCGGCAGCTAACCCGGCGAGCGGCTGGGCGATGCGAAGCGTGGTCACCTTCGCCGTGCAGATGATCTGGAACGCGGACTCCGGCAGCGCACACAACGCGTCCGCCAGCATCAGCAGCGCACTCAGGCGCAGCGCCGCCGTCTGTGCAGACGACGACAGCCAGAGGAAGGCAGGCTCGCGGCGGCGCCGGGGCCGGGTGCGCTGGAACGCGACCGCGCTGGCGACCACGCAGCGTTGCTCGGGCGACAGGTCGGCGTGCGGCGTGGCAAGCACGGCATCGCGCCCAGCCACCTCGGGCCGGGACGCCCCGCTCTGCCGCGCAGCGGCGTAGCAGATAGCGGCAAGCGCGAGGCCGGGGCGCGTATCGGGCGCAAGCCCGTGGGCCGCGTACGTCGCATCGAACAGCGCCAGCGCCCGATAGGCCAGCGCACGGTCAGCGTCCGTCGTCGTCACCAAGGTGAACACTTCGTCGTTAGGGGACATCACACACCGCCTATGGGTTCAAGTCAATCACATCACCGGCTGCAATAAAGATCACCCGCTCCGCCAGATTGGTCGCCCGGTCGGCCACGCGCTCCAGATGGTGCGCCGCCAGCAGCAGCCGGACGACCCACACGCTCGTCGTGGGCTCACGCTGCATCTGGTCAAGCAGCGCCGCCTCGACCTGGGCATACAGCGCATCGGCGACATCATCGGCGGCGCTCAGCGCCGTCGCCGCCGCCACATCCTGCGCGGCGAACGCCGCAAGGGCGGCGTAGAGCATCGCCGTCGCCTGCTGGCTCAGCGCCAGCAGATTGGCGGGCAACACAGCGGGCAGATGCTCACCGTGACGCACGACGATGCGGGCGATGCCCTTGGCATAGTCGGCAATCCGCTCAAGCTCGCTGCTCATCTTGATCGCCGCAATGAGCTGACGCAGGTCGGTGGCGACCGGCTGCTGGGTGGCGATCAGCATGAAGATATGCGCCTCTAGGCGCTGGGTTGTCGCATCAATCGGCGCATCAGCCGCGATCACGCGCTGCGCCCAGCCCATATCGCGCTGCTGAAGCGCCGCCACCGCATGGGTAAGCGCCGTCGCCGCCACCTGCCCCAGCGCAAGCAGATCGGCGCGTACGGTCGCAAGCTCGTGCGTAAAATGTTCACGGGTCGCCATTGGGTTTCTTTCCATCACGCATGGTGGTTGCAATGTCGTGCTGCCGGGGGGCTGAAGCCCCCGGCTCTTGATTGACGAAGCCTGCCTTCGCAGGCTGATGCAGGCCGCGCAGGCGGCCTTCGCACCGCGTAGCCCGTGGCTTCAGCCACCGGGCGGGGGCCTGCGGGCGACGTTGCAACCGCCACATTCCACCACGAGTCTTTGTCAGGCACCATAGCACAACCATGTTATGCCGCTGTTAAGCGCGGGGGTTCCTTTCGCGCCAGTGCTACGATAGCCCCCCATGCGTATGGCGCACACCGCCGCGATGAACAGAGATCGGCAATCGGCAATCGGCAATCGCCTGCGGCGGACTACCGGCAATCGGCAATCGGCAATCGCCTGCGGCGGACTACCGGCAATCGGCAATCGCCTGCGGCGGACTATCGGCTATCGGCTATCGCCTGCGGCGGACTATCGGCAATCGGCAATCGGCTATCGGCTATCGGCTATCGGCTATCGGCTATCGGCAATCGGCAATCGGCTATCGGCTATCGGCTATCGGCAATCGGCTATCGGCAATCG
>CAIWXH010000063.1 GCA_903916565.1 uncultured Oscillochloris sp.
GCGAAGGCCGCCTGCGCGGCCTGGATAGCCTGCGAAGGCAGGCTTCGCCAACCAAGCGCCGGGGGCTTCAGCCCCCCGGTTGCACGACGGTGCAGCAACGTGGTGCGAAGGCCGCCTGCGCGGCCTGGATAGCCTGCGAAGGCAGGCTTCGCCAACCAAGCGCCGGGGGCTTCAGCCCCCCGGCGAACGACGGTGCAGCAACGTGGTGCGAAGGCCGCCTGCGCGGCCTGGATAGCCTGCGAAGGCAGGCTTCGTCAACCAAGCGCCGGGGGCTTCAGCCCCCCGGCGAACGACCGAAACCCTGCGCTCATCAGAACCATGAATTGGCGCATGGGCAAGCAGCCCTGACTCACGCCCCCGCGCACCTTGGCACACTTCTTGCGAGAGAGGTGCAGCCGCTACCCTGCGCTTTCTCTCAGCCCACCTCGTGTGCTACCATACCCGCCCAAACTGGCGCAGGCGCTGCCCCACTGAACTGAGCGGAAGAGAGTAGGCCCATGTTCGAGATGTCGATGGTGCCCGAGATGAGCATGCGCGTCACCCCGGCCCTGTTGAATTTGGCGCAGCTTCTAGCCCTGCCCAGCCTCGATCTTCAGCAACTCGTTCAGCAAGAGCTGGCCGAGAACCCGGCCCTTGAAGAGATCGAGAGCTACGAGGCGACCTGCGCCCGTTGTGGCTCACTCGTGGTCGATGGCCTCTGCATCCGCTGCGCCAGCTCTGACGCGGTCAGCGACGGCCCGCCACCTAGTCGCGAGGAGGATGTGGACCCCCTGCTCTTCGTCGCGGCGCCGCGCAGCCTGGCCGAGTCGCTCCTCGATGATCTGTATGTGAGCGTGCCGACCAGCGAGCATCCCATCGCCCTGGCCCTGGTCGGCAATCTGGACGAGCGCGGCTTTCTGGCTGACGAGCCGGAAGAGATCGCCGCTATGCTCGGCGTGGCCCTCGCACGGGTGCTGGCCGTCCTTGCCCGCCTGCGCGAGCTTGGCCCCCCAGGCATCGCCACGCACAATACGCAGGAGTGCCTGCTCGCCCAGATTGACCTGTTGGCGATCCAGGGCGTGAGCTGCGCCCACGCCCGTGCGATTGTCGCCGATCATTATGAAGATCTCGGCGCCGGTCGCTTTAAGCAGATCGCGCGCCAGTTGCACATCAGCACCGAGGAAGTGGACGCCGCCCGCGCCTTCGTGCGGAAGCACCTCTGGCCCTTTCCGGCCCAGGCGGCCATGCCCGACGCCTCGCCCCCGCAGCGTACGCGCTACCGCACCGCCGATCTTGCGATCATCCGCCGCGATAATATGTTTGTGGTCGAGGTCCTCCACTCGCTGCGGCGCGTGCTGCGCCTCAACCCGATCTACCAAGATCTGGCCCACCACGCGGCCAGTTTGCCCGACGACGAGCGCGCCCACGTCCAAGAGTACATCTCCCGTGCGCGGGTCTTTCTGACCAACCTGCGGCAGCGCGAGTCGACCCTTCAGCGCATTGGCGAGGCGATTGTGGAACGCCAGGAGGCATTTCTGCTCCATGGGGTGCGCTACCTCGCCCCAATGACGCGGGCTGAGCTTGCCGCCGCGTTGGGCGTCCACGAGTCGACGGTGAGCCGGGCCACCGCCGACAAGACCGCCATCATCCCGAATGGCACGCTCCTCCCCATGCGCGAGTTTTTCGTCGCCGCCCGTGGCGTCCAGGATGTGCTGCGCGAGCTGATCACCAACGAGCCGCGCCCGCTGAGCGATGACGAGTTGGCGCACCTGTTGGGCGCCCAGGGCTACCCCATCGCCCGGCGCACCGTCGCCAAGTATCGCGACATCTTGAAGATCCCCCCCTCGCACCTGCGCTGAGCTGGGGAGCTGGGGAGCTGGGGAGCTGGGGAGATGGGGAGATGGGGAGATGGGGAGCTGGCACATGCCTCCACACCTCCACACCTCTACACCTCTACACCTCTACACCTCTACATAGCTCCCCACAAGCCCGATGAGTTGGTCAAGGGTAAACGGCTTCTTGAGGATCGCCGTCGCGCCATCGGCGAGATAGCGCTCAGGGTTCGTCCCGGCGGTCGTAACAATGATTGGCAGCCAGGCGAAGCCGGTGGCGCGCAGTTCGCGCAGCACCAGATCGCCCGTCATCACCGGCAGACCAATGTCAAGCAGCACCAAATCGGGGGCGTCGGTCAGGATGTCTAGCAGCGCGCTCGCTCCATCGTGGCAGACTCTGACCTGATAGCCCTCTTCACTTAGGACGTCCGAGACGAGGTCAGTAATCGCACCCTCATCGTCAACCACGAGGATCATCACCACATCCCGTTCTTTCCGATTATTCGTGAAGCCACCTGCGACGACATTGGCGAAGGCGGCTTCGTGTGCGACATAACAAGATCCGTGCCAGGAGGGGCGCCTCTACGCGCCCTTACGCGCCACGGGCCGCCGCAATGGCGGCGCGGATGTTACGCTCGGGCGTCGGAATCGGCATGACACAGCCGGGGGCGACGATGTAGCCACGCCCGTCGGTCTGGGCGATCCCGTCGGCCACCTGGGCGCGCACGGCCTCGGCACTGCCCTGAAGCAGCGCGTCCCACTGGGCGAGGCCACCAGCCACGGCGCCGCGCACGCTCGCCTTACCCGCACGCAGCGACGGCCCGGCCCGCCGGTCGTCCCAGTTGATCACCTGCGCTGGGTAGTCGGCGGTCAGGTCGAACATCAGCTCGTTTCCGTGGACGTGCAGCACATTCAGCCAGCCAGCGGCAGCGGCATCCAGCACCGCCAGATCTGAGGGGCGGCCCCAACGGCGGTACTCATCCTCGTCCATCGTCAGGTAGGTCGCGTCGGCGGTAGAGAAGAAGATGCCCGCCGCGCCCGCCGCGAGGGTCGCCGTGACAAAGGCCCGCCAGGTGGCGATCACGGTGTCGAAGCCGCGCTGGAAGATCGCGGGGTGGCGGCGCCGCCAGATGGTCGCCTGCTCGCCCGCCAGACAGGTCGCCACCGTCAGCGGGTTGAAGATCGTCTGGATCACCGGCGTCTCGCCCGCCCCGGCCACCGTCAGCCCAACGCAGCGCAACTGCCGCGCCAGCGCGCCGCTCGTCAGATCACCGGGCGCCAGCGCCTCCCATTGCTCCAGCGACGTGACGGGGCGCGGGCCTTTCACGAGATCACCCTCGGGGTTGCCATCGTAGACCCCGCGCAGGCCCAGGTCTTCGGCCACAAAAACCTGCGAGGGCGTCAGCTTGATCAAGTCGAAGTCGAAGCGCGCCTGGAAATCAAGCGTAGCGCGGGCCAGATCCTCCGCCGAATGGTCTTCGACCGGCCAGTGGCGCCAGAGGGCAATCGGCGTGCGTGGCGTGGGCTCCCCGGCAAGCGTGGACAGCAACAACTCCCGTTTACTCAACATAGAACCTCCGTATCCAAGACACCTGTGCCATGGCGGTTGCACCGGCGCCCGCCGGGGAACTGAAGTCCCCGGCTCTTGATCGGCGAAGCCTGCCTTCGCAGGCTCGTCCAGGCCGCGTAGGCGGCCTTCGCATCGCGTAGCCCGTGGCTTCAGCCACCGGGCAAGGGGCCGTAGCAAAACGGTGCAACCGCCAAGGCACCGGTGAGGACTGTAGCACACAAAGCTGCTACAGGCTGGTATAATTTGCCATTGCAGGCACCCCCGCCTAACCCTGCCCCCTGTGGGCAACGTAAGTATCCCGTCCACATGTGCGAGAGGGATCATTATGCCAAAGCTAGACGGCAGCGCGATTCTCATCGCCGACGATGATGAGCCGATCCGCGACCTCCTACGCGACATTCTCGAACCCGAGGGCGCGACCATCCGCCTCGTCGGTTCAGGCCAAGAGGCGCTCGCCGCCATCGAGGCCGACGAGCCGGATGTCGCCATCCTCGACGTACGCATGCCCCCGCCCGACGGACTGACCGTTCTCCAGATGCTGCGAATGAAGGGCATCGATCTGCCCGTGCTGATCATCACCGCCCAAGACTCCTCGACCATGACCATTGACGCGATTCAGCGCGGGGCCTACGACTATCTGAGCAAGCCCTTTAACACCGACGAGATCCTGCACACCGTCCAGCGGGCCGTCGAGCATCGCCGCCTCACCCGGCGCGTCTTGGCCCTTGAGCGTCAGGTGACGCAAGACCCCCGCGACATTCTGATTGGGCGCAGCGGCGCGATGCAGCAGGTCTACAAGCTGATTGGGCGCGTGGCCGGCAGCGACGCCACGGTGCTGATCACTGGCGAGAGCGGCACCGGCAAAGAGCTGGTGGCCCAGGTGCTCCACCGTAGCTCGAACCGCCGCAATGGCCCCTTCATTGCCGTCAACTGCGCCGCGCTGCCCGAAACCCTGTTGGAGAGTGAGCTCTTCGGCCACGAGAAAGGCTCGTTCACCGGGGCGATGGCCCAGCGCAAAGGGCGCTTCGAGCAGGCCGCCAAAGGCACGATCTTCCTCGACGAGATCGGCGAGGTCAGCCCGACGACCCAGAAGAAGCTGCTGCGCGTCCTCCAAGAGCGCATCTTCGAGCGGGTCGGTGGCAACGCGCCGCTCAAGGCCGATGTGCGCGTGTTGGCGGCGACCAATCGCGACCTGCCCGAGGAGGCGCGCAATGGCACCTTCCGCGAAGATCTCTACTATCGTCTGAATGTGGTCAACATTCAGATGCCGTCGCTGCGCGACTGCAAAGACGACATCCCGATTTTGATTGACCACTTCCTGCACAAGCATCAGCTCAACGACGCGACCCCGGCGCGCATTACCGAGGCGGCCCTCGCACTGCTGATGGACCAGGAGTGGCCGGGTAATGTGCGGCAGCTTGAGAATACGATTGAGCGGGCCGTCGTGCTGGCGCAGGGCGGTCTGATTGGCCCCGAGCATCTGCTGTTGGGCGAAGGCTCCTCCGTGCGTGAGCAAATCCTCGACGGTGCGCTGGCCCGTCTGATCGGCGGCACCGACGACCTGCCCACGATTGTCACCAACATACGCCGCCGCCTGATCGTCCTGGCGATTGAGCGCACCCACGGCGACCTGATCGCCGCCGCCCGCCTGCTCGGAATTAGCCCGATTGAGCTGGGGCAGGGCTGAACATGGTGCCCGCCGGGGCGCTGAAGCGTCTGGCGCGTTCGCCCGCGCAGGCGGGCTTCGCACCGCGTAGCCCGGTGGCTTCAGCCACCGGGCAAGGAGCGGGCTACGCCCCGAGCGCCGCCAACCGCCCGCGCACCCGCGCAATCGCGTGATGATCCGCGTGCAGCAGTTCGTGGTAGACCGCCAGCGCCCGTGCGAGGTAGGTGCGGGCGGCGGCGTAGTCGGCCTGTTCAACAAGCAGCGCGCCCAGATCTTCGAGCTTCCAGGCGGTCTCGATGTACCGTTCGCCCAGGCTGCTCTCACAAATGGCAATCGCCCGTTCGAGGTAGGCGCGGGCGGCGGCGTGGTCGCCTTCGGCGCGAAGCACCAGGGCCAGGTTCCGCATACTCTCTGCCGCGTGAACGTGGTTGGCCCCGAACACCGCGTCACGCATCGCCAGCGCCCGCTCGTGGTAACGCCGTGCGGCGCCATAATCGCCCGTGACAAAAAAGACCTCACCCAGATTGTTGAGTGTCTGCGCCGTCGCCGGGTGATGCGGCGGCAGCACCTGTGCGCGTATGGCGAGCGCCAGCTTGAGGTAGCGCCGTGCGGCGATATATGCACCACCCTGGCGCAGGACATAGCCGAGGTTGCTCAAGGTGCGTGCCGTTCTGGCATCTCTGAGGCCAAAGATACGCCTACGCAGCAGCAGCGCCCGCCGAAGATAGGCACACGCCCCGGCGTGGTCGTCCAAGTGCATCAGCAAGTAGCCGAGGTTGTTACAGGCAGTCGCCGTCTCAGCATGATCAGGGCCAAGCGTGCGCTCGTGGATCGCCAACGCCCGTTCTAGCAGCGGACGTGCCGCCACAAACGCGCCCTGAAACTGGTAGGTCAGCCCAAGTAGCGTCAGGCTGGTCGCGGTGTCGGGGTGGTCAGGGCCAAGCGTCGCCTCGCGCATTGTCAGGGCCTGCATAATCAGGTGCAGCCCCTCGTCAAACACGTCGAGCAGGACAAGCTGCCAGCCGAGTTCGGCGCACAGGTCGGCGGCGACCGTGTCGGCGCGTGGGGTGGCCGCACTCGTTACGGCACGCAGATGCGGCTGGAGGGCGCGCATCGGCAGCGGGAGCCGCGCTTCGTTCAGGCGCTGCGCCTCGGCGAGAACGACACGTTCAACTGCAGGCTGCGCGGCGCTGTCGGCAGCGAGGGCGCGCACAAAGCTGGCGACCAGTCGGTGCATACGGAGTGCGCCACCGTCGCGGGTTTCAAGCAAGCCCAAATCGCCGACGAGTCGCGTCAGCGCCGCATCGTCCCGTTGCTGATCCGCCTCGGGCGTGGCGACCGTCGCGAAGAGCAAGGCACGCGAGAGCAGTTCGCCGGGGGCGAAAAACGCCGCCCGCGCCAGCAGTTTCAGCGCCAGCAGGTCGGTGGGGAAAGCGGCCCGGAGCTGGTGGTAGCTCAACGCGAAGGCGCGGGCGATGTGCTGGTCGTGCCGGGTTGGCGAAAACTCAGCCCCTTGCAGCGAGCGATGGTCAAGCGTCGCCGCCTCGGCTCCGCGCAACTCAGCCAGATAGTGCGCCGGGTTCACGTTGAGGTAGCGTTGCGCCATGTAGGTGCCCGCCAAATGCAGCGCCAGCGGCAAGTCGCCCAATTCGGCGGCAATCGCCTCAAGGTCGGCGCGGGCAGTGGCACTGGACAGCGCCTGTTCAGCCTCGGGCAGATTCGCGACGTACGCGCAGAGCAGCGCCACGCTCTCGGCCCGCTCAAGCGCGGGCAGCGGCAGCACCCGCGAGACCAGGGCCGCGCTCCAGCGGGCGCGGCGGCTGGTGAGCAGCACGCGACAGCCGCCGATGGGCGGGCGCCATTCCGCCAACAGCGCCTCGTCCTCGCAATTGTCGAAGATCAGCAGGCGCGGCAGCGGGTCGCGCCACGCCGCCAGCACCAGGCGCACCTGGCGCTCGAACGGCAGCGTGTCGAAGTCCGGGTGCAGCGCCAAATGCTCGGCGCGCCCGCAAGCAGCCACGGCGTCGGCGATGAGGCCGGGGTCGCTAAAGCTGAGCCAGAAGACCCCGCCAGCGAAGAACTGCCCGTAGCGATGCGCCACCTCGGTCGCCAAGTTGCTCTTGCCCACGCCGGCCAACCCGCTAATCACCACCGTCGCCTCGGGCA
>CAIWXH010000064.1 GCA_903916565.1 uncultured Oscillochloris sp.
AAGCGAGAGGTTGAGCGCCTCACCGGCGGCCATTTTCTCGCCGTAGACCCCAAACTGATAGTCGGCAGCATCCGTCTCGACCGCAACCAGCATAAAGGGCGTCTCGCCGCTTTCGGTGCGATAGGAGAGCAGGCTGCCGTTAGGCGCGACATCGAGCGTGTCCACCTGGCCGGGTTCAAGGATAATGTCGCTGACCTCCAGGGCGTAGCCGGGGCCGATCATCGTCACCGTCGAGTTAGCCGGCTCGGTCAGGCGGCTGCCGTCAATGCTGATGGTGAAGTCAATGTCCGTCGGGATGTAGTAGACCGGCTCGGCGTTCTCGGCCCAGACATTCACCCCAAACTTGTTCGAGTTGGCGAGTGAGCCGGTGATCTCGTTGACGAACACGCCGTTCTTGAAGCCAACGCTACGGCCCTTCGCATCGGTGATCAGCAGGTCGGCGTCGCCCGTAAGCCAGATCTCGTTGTACTGGGGCTGGGGAGCCGCCTGACGCATCAGGGCGCCGCCGACGCGGGCGGCGGCTGCGGGCTGGCAGAACGGACACGCCTGCTGGCCCAAGCGCGGCCCAATCGGCGCCAGCTCAAGGGTGGTGGTCGTGGCATCGCCCTCGTAGCGCCCCTCGGACTCGGCGGGGTTGGTCGAGCCAACATAGTTCCAGGTGTCAGTGTTGGTGTCAACCTCAACCGCCCTGGCTTGGCCGGGGTAGTTGTTGTCGTAGACCATAATCCAGTAGATGCCCCCGCCGCGATCTTCGACCGCGTAGGGCGTGATCGCGTGACCGCCAGTGCGGTCGCGCTTGTAGATGCCAACGGCGTACTGGTCGCTGCCGGTCGCACCAGCGGCGAAGGCGGTCATCAGGGTGTTGACCACGCCGCTTGGGGTCTGCGCCACGATGCCCGAACGCGCAGGCTGGGTCGCTTGGGTCGTAAACCAGTAAGCAATCTCACGCTGAAGCGGCTCGTTACCGGCAATCTGCAACGCGGGCACGCTGGCCGCCCCAAAGTTCTTGGGATCGACCTGACCAATGTAGAAGAGGTTGCTCAGCACGGCCATGCCCTCGCAGTGGCCGCCGTTCATCGCCCCATTGATCTGCTGGAGCCACTGCTCGCCGGGCGGGGTGAGGATGCACTGGCCGTCCTGGATCGTCACGCAGGCTTGGTCGCCGAACATGCGCTGCACATCGTTCGGCACAAGGTTGATTGCGCCGGCATCGCCGCCGTAGTTTGGGAAGCCGAAGCCGTTGACCTCGGGGCGAAAGCCGAGGTCAGAGACGTAGGTGCCGCTGGTGTCGGCGCTGCCGCCGGGGCCAGTGGCGGGGTCGCCCTTGATTGGAAGTGCGGTGCCGCTGGGGGCGCTGCCGCGCAGCGCGATGGCGGTAGCGGTGGTTGCGGTGTTCGCCGCTGCGCTGGTCGGCGCAACCGTGGCGCCCGCCGCTGCGCTGGTCGGCGCCACCGTGGTTGGCGCGGCAGCAGCGATGGTGGTGGCGGTCGCGACTGGGGCTTGGGCGGCGGGCTTGGCACCGCCACAGGCGGTGATCGTCAGTAGTAGCAGGGTGGAGAGGCTCAGTTGAGCGCGGCGTAAGAGCTTGGGCATCAGAACGTGCTCGCTTTCTGCATGTGATGAGGCGTCCGTGGGGCGTGGGTGCCTGTGGTACTCCTTCGTTTTATCTTGAGGGCGCTATCCCTGTAATTATAACGTGGACATCTTATGTTACTGCCATAAGCCTCGGCAATGGGGACACGGGGACACGGGGACGTGGGGACGCGGGGACGCGGGGACGCGGGGACGCGGGGACACGGGGACGCGGGGACGCGGGGACACGGGGACGCGGGGACGCGGGGACACGGGGACGCGGGGACGCGGGGCACCTCTACGTCTTTTGTGGTACCGTTGCGTGCGCGGGCGCTGGGGTGAGGGCTGGCGCAACAACAGGAATGTTGCAAGCGCCTGCGTTGAAGGATTATGCGCCTTGCGGCTGTGCGGCTGTGCGCGAGATCGTTTCGGCTTTGCGGTGAGGAGCAGAGGAGTGAGAAACAGGAGCCGCTTATGTCCACCTTTAGCGTGATCATCCCGGCCCTGAACGAAGCGGCGGGCATCGCCGCCTGCGTCGCTGCCGTGCGTGCGCTTGACGCGACCGCCGAGCTTATTGTCGCCGACGGGGGCAGCGCCGACGACACGGTTGCGCTGGCCGAGGCTGCCGGGGCGACGGTGGTTGCCGCCCCGCGTGGGCGTGGCCCGCAGTGCAACGCCGGTGCCGCCGCGTCCAGCGGCGAGGTGCTGATCTTCCTGCACGCCGACACCGCGCTGCCCCGTGACGCCTTTCCGCTGCTGCGCGCACTGTTCGCCGACCCGACAACCCAGGTGGCGAAGTTCCGCCTGAGCTTCGACGTGGACGACCCGGTGCTGGCCGTGGCGGCGCATCTGATGTGGGTTGACACGCGCCTCACCAGCTACGGCGACCAGGGCATCGTCATACGGCGGGCGCTCTTCGCCGCGCTAGGCGGCTTTCCCGCATGGCCGCTCTTCGAGGATGTGCGCCTCTTTGAACTGGCCCGCGCCCGTGCCGAAGTGCGCGTCGTGCCCGCCGAGGTCACCACATCGGCGCGGCGCTTTCAGGCGCACGGCGCACTGCCGCAACTGCTGATGGACTTCGGCCTGTGGCTGGAATATGTCGCCGGGGTTGCGCCCGACACGCTTGCCACGCGCTACCGGCACATTCGCTGAAGGGGGAATGGATTCGCAGGCGAACCGAGTTCGCCCGCGAATCCACGGAGCGCGGGGTTCAATCCCGCGTACTACGGCTGCTTCATCGCCTCCTCGGCGGCTTGCAGCACGACATCACTCTCGCTGAGAACCGTCTGCGCGTCCACGGGCACATGCACCGTCGGCACCACGCCCGTCCCCTCAAGGAAGAGACTGCCATCAGGGTTGGTGAAGCGCTCAATCGAGATTTGGAGCGTCAGCCCTTCGGGCAGGCGGTACGCTTCGGGCACGACGCCAGCGAAGATGCCCGCGCTGGGATACTGGCCCACGACCACGGCGTTCGGCAGCTTGCTGAAGCTGTAGGCTTCCTCTTCGCAGGCGCTGGCGCAGGCCAGGCCCACCAGCACCGCCACCTTCCCAAAGGCAAACTGGGGCGTGAAGGGCCGCACCCGCGTCACCGGCCCGGTCGGCTCGAACTTGCCGGTCTTCGTATCGAGTTTCTCGCCCTGCGCGAGGAGGATCTCCTTGTCGGTGAAGTAGCCCGCCAGCCCAAGCGGGAAGCCGCCGCCGTTCCAGCGTAGGTCGATGATCACGCCCGGCACCTTGGCCGCCTTGAAGGTCGTCAGCGCCCGCTCAAACAGCCGCCACGACAAGCTCAGGTCGTCCGCGTAGCTGCTAATGTTGATGTAGCCGACCCCCGAGTCGAGAATCTTGAACTCGACGGGCAGCAGCGCCTGCGGCGCCCCACGACGCACCGAGGTGGCGCTAAAGCTCGCCCGCTCGGCGACCGTGGTCAGCTCGGCGGTCTGCGGCTGCCCATCGGGGTTCACAAAGCTCACCGTGGCCTTCGTATCAAGCGGTGCCCGCAGGAGGTAGCGCGCCTGCTGGTATTGCTCGCCCGCCGCCGATGACGACGTGACCCAGACCAGCTTCACCGCTGCGACGGCCTCGGCGGTTGGCAGACCATTGAAGGCGGTCAACTCGGCGCCAACCTGCATCCCGGCCTGGGCGGCAGGCCCATCGGCCAGCACAAAGACCACCACGAAGCGCCCATCGTCGAGCTTGCGAACCGCAAAGCCGTAGCCGCCATCAGAGTCTTTGGCAAACGCCGCGTCAGTAAGTTCCGGGGGCGCACCAAGGCCGACGTGCCCATCGTGAAACGCATTGGTAAACGCCTGCATCACGCGGAAGAACGCCTCGGGATCTTTATCGGCCTGCGCCTTGGCGGCAAGCGGCTCAAGCTCGCGCAGCAGCGCGTCCCAATTCGGCTCTTTGCCGGAAATCCCGTTGAAGGCGTAGGTCTTCCGCACCTCGGTGATGGTGTTCCGCAACGCCTCGGCGTAAGGCAGCTTGGTGTAATCCTTGGCCGTAATATCGTTCGGCTCGTACAAGCTCACGTCCTGCTTGTCCTGGCGCAAGCGGGCAAACGGCTGCTGGTCGAGGTCAACCACCGTGTAGCCCGCCACGACGGGGCCGACCGGGTCGTCCTTGGTGAAGAGCAGACCGTCGGGGCCGAAGCCGGTGGGGAACTGCTGCTGGCCGTCGGGTGCCCAGACCACCAACTTGCCGCCGCTGACCTCGCCCTCGGTGTTCGGATCGTAGCTGGTCGAGGTGTCGGTCTGCGCCCAGCCAAACGAGCGGTCGTTCCCCTCGGAGAAGACCCCGCCGATCAGGTTGGGCGACCAGGCGAGGTTGAAGATCTGCACACCCGCATCCTTGGCCCCATTGTTGTCCACGTCCGAAAGCGTGCCCGCCGGATGGGCGGGCAGCCGCAGTTCGTAGGTCGCCTTGCCCGCTTCGCGGTCGAAGCGCATCGGGCCAAGCACCTGGCCCTCGACGGGAATTTCCCAGAGCTGGTCGCGGATGACAAAACCGTGCAGATCAGTCAGGGCCACGGCGTGGTCGGTAAAGGCGTTGAGGATGTAATCGGCGGTGAACTTCAGCTCGCCGGTGATCACGGTGGGGCCATCACCAACAAGGGTGACATCGGGCGGCTGCGCGGCGACGGTGGCTTCCGCCGTGGCGAGTGGGCTGGTCGGGGTGGCGACGGGCGGCTGCGGGGCGCATGCAACCAGCAGCACGCACACCAGCCCAAGCGGGGCAAGACGACGAATCACAGAGGGGATTCCTTTCAGCAGAGCCGCTATAGGTAGAGACGCAAAATCTGTCAGGTGCGCGCACCTGACAGGTTTGGGGGTACCACAAAAGGGGAATGTACAGACCAGTCAGGTGCGCCGCGCACCTGACTGGTCTGGGGGAACCTAGCCACCCGTCGTCACCGCTGCTGCTTTGGCGCTGGCCTGTTGCTTCGCCTTCTCCTCTTCGATGAGGACGCGGCGCAGCACCTTGCCGACCATACTCTTAGGCAGTTCGGTGCGGAACTCAACCTCGCGGGGGATCTTATAGTGCGCTAGGTGCAGCTCGCAGAACTTCCTGATCTCCTCGGTGCTGCTTTGCTGGTCGGGTTTCAGCACGATGTACGCCTTAACGGTGTCATCGCCGCGCTTGGGGTTGGGAATGCCAGCGACCACCGCCTCCATCACCTTGGGGTGCAGATGGAGCACCTCCTCAACATCGCGGGGCAGCACCTTGAAGCCCGAGGCGATAATCATATCTTTTTTGCGGTCAACGATGAAGAAATAGCCGTCCTGGTCAACCTTGCAGATATCGCCGGTGTGCAGCCAACCGTCGGCGTCAATGGTGCTGGTCGTCTCATCGGGGCGGTTCCAGTAGCCCTTCATCACCTGGGGGCCGCGTACGCACAGCTCGCCCTGGGCCACGCCATCAAACGGCAGGGTCGCACCACTCTCAAGGTCGATAATCTTCGCCTCGGTGTCAGGGACAGGCACGCCGATGCTGCCTGCTTTGCGCGTGCCGTAGACCGGGTTCGCGTGGGTGACCGGGCTGCTCTCGGTCATACCGAAACCCTCGACCAGCCGTCCGCCCGTGATCTGGCCGAATTCCTCCTGCACTTTCATCGGCAAGGGGGCCGAGCCAGAGATGCACGCCTTGACGCTGCGGAGGTCGTAGGCGGCGACGTTGGGGTGATTGATAATCCCAATGTACATCGCCGGGACGCCAGGGTAGAGCGTGGCGCGCTCTTTCTGCATGACAGTCATGACATTTTCGATGGGGCGCGGGTTAGGCACAATAATAATCTCGGCGCCCATATAGAGGCCGTAGATCATGGCGACGGTCATCCCATAGACGTGAAAGAACGGGATGGCGGCCATCATCTTTTCGCCGCCGGGCTTGCCGTCGTGCAGCCAGGCGTTAATCATCAGCGTATTGGCGATCAGGTTGCGGTGGCTGAGCATCGCCGCCTTGGGTATGCCCGTTGTGCCGCCGGTATATTGAAAGAGGGCCGTGTCCTCTTGGGTGAGGTTCACCTTGGGCGGGGTTGGGCCGTATTTCGCAAGCAGGTGAGCAAAGAAAAAGATATTCGGCGCGGGGTGGACATCAACCCAATCGGGCGCACGGCGCTGACTGAGCTTGACCAGCAGGTTCGAGGGGAAGTTGAGCGTGTCGAAGACGTGGGCGACAATCACCCGCTTGACGGCGGTATCGGCCTGGATCTCGCGCAGCTTGGGCCAGAATAAGTTGAGCAGGACAATCGTCTCGGCGCCGGCATCGGCCAGTTGGTGCTGCAACTCGCGGCTGGTGTAGGTGGGGTTGACGTTGACGACAATCGCACCGAGGCGCATGGCCGCGAAGAAGGTGATGATGTAGTGGGGCGAGTTGGGCAGCATGACGGCGACGCGCTCGCCCTTGCGTACGCCAAGCTGGTAGAGCGCCGTCGCCAGCCGGTCAACCAGGTCGTCCAGTTGCTTGTAGCTAAGCTTGCCGCCAACGGTGAAGCGGCCACCGAGCATATAGCGCAGCACAAAATTGGTGGCGGGATGCTCGGGGTAGGTGCGCGCAACCGTGTGCAGCAGGTCGCTCAGCGTCTGGTTCGGGTAGGTCAGGCTATGCGGGACGCCCGGCTCGTAGCTTGACAGCCAAGGCTGCTCCATCTGCCCCCTCCTTGTGCGCTTGTGGCGAGCGTGACCGTCAAAGTTGCCCCGCTCCCATACAGAGAGCGGGGCGTTCAATCCTACGTCGGGTGAGCTTATACGTCGTCGCGCAGCCAGCCGCGCTCGCGGGCGATGAACTTAATCGTCGCGTCATCGGGCGGGTAGAGGCCCGCAGCCTGATAGGCGTAGGCCAGCAGGGCCGCGCCGCCAACGAGTCCCAGCACGACTCCCAGTGCGAACGTGAATACGCTAACAACCTGTTTCATAGTTCCCTCCAGGTCGTATCTTTGCAAAAGGTTTGGATGCGGCGACATTGTACCATACCTGTCTGGCGCGTAACGCGCTGCGCTAGGCTCCGCCCGGTGGCTGTGAAGCCACGGGCTACGTGGGGCGAAGGCCGCCTGCGCGGCCTCGTGAAGCCTGCGAAGGCAGGCTTCGCAAAACCTAGCCGGGGGCTTCAGTCCCCCGGCGGGCAACGTTGCCTCAGCCCTACTGCGCTAGGCATGGCGCTTGCGTAAGGCGTATAATGGCGCTATCTCCCACACATCGAGCCACAGTGTCGTGACTTTCTGGTAAGGAGTAGGCGCCATGTCTAAGCTACACATGTCCAAGGGTAAGTTCGCTGGGATTCAGGCGTGCGCCAACGCCCAGGGCGTGATCGCCGCCGCCGCGATGGATCAGCGCGGGTCACTCAAGAAGGCGCTTGCCAAAGCGCGGGGCACTGAGGCAAGCGACGCCGACATGACCACCTTTAAGGTGGCGGTGACGAAGGTACTCACCCGGCACGCCTCCGCTATTCTGCTGGACCCCGAGTACGGTCTGCCCGCCCTGCCCCACAAAGCCCCCGGTACCGGCATTCTGCTTTCTTACGAGCAGACCGGCTACGACGCAACGGTCAAGGGGCGGCTCCCCGACCTGCTGCCCCACTGGAGCGCTCGCCGCATCAAGGCTGCTGGCGGCAACGCGGTCAAGATTCTGATCTACTACAACCCCTTCGATGACCCCGCGATCAACGAGACCAAGCACGCCTTTCTTGAGCGCATCGGCTCGGAGTGCCGGGCCGAGGACATCCCCTTTTTCCTTGAGCCGCTCTGCTACGATGACGCGCTAGACGAGAAGTCGTTCGAGTTCGCCAAGGTGAAGCCGAAGTACGTCACCGCGTACATGGCCGAGTTCTCGAAGCCGCAGTACGGCGTCGATGTTCTCAAGGTCGAGGTGCCGGTCAATGTGAAGTATGTCGAGGGGATGCGCGCCTACGGTGGCGAGCGGGCGCAGACCCGCGAGGAGGCCAAGGAGCTGTTTCGCGCGGCGGCCAGCGTGGCGACGAAGCCCTTCATTTACCTGAGCGCCGGGGTGAGCGACGAGGTCTTCCGCGAGACGATTGAGCTTGCCATCGAGGCGGGGACGCCCTTCTCGGGCGTGCTCTGCGGTCGCGCCACCTGGCAGGACGCGATTCCGATCTATGCACAGCGCGGCGTTGCTGCGCTTGAGGCGTGGCTAGAGGATCGTGGGGTCGCCAATGTGCAGGCGCTCAACGCGATCCTTGCCACGGGTGCCAAGCCCTGGTGGACGGTCTACGGCGGAAAGGAAAAGATGGTCGGGTGACCGTTACGGTTCTTCGCTTCAGGACTGTCGCCGTGTAACCCTCACCCCCAACCCCCTCTCTCGTTCAGGGAGAGGGGGAGCCGCAAGCTATGGCCCCCTGACAAGTCTTTCGGCTGGCTCTACTTCAACCCGGCCTTACGCAGGGCCGCCGCGAACGGGTTGTCGTCGTCATCGTCAGCAGCGCCCTGCGCGTCCTCGTCGCCGCTGGTCGCGTAGAGCGAAGCGGTAGGCCGTGGCTCCTCCGGCTCCTCCGGCTCCTCATCGTCGGCGTCCCAGGCCAGCGCAAGGTTCTCGGCCCCAGCGATGGCGATAATCGTCTCGACGCTGAAGCGCAGCACCGCAATCGTCTCATCGTCAGCCCGCACCTCCTCCAGGCTCTCGACCAGACGCAGCGTAGGCACCGCCGCCAGCACCTCACGCAGCAACTCGGGGCGGCGGGGCGGCGGGCGGTCGCTGGACATCATCGCCTCGATCACCTCGACCGAGGCGGGGATGCCCGTGTCTACCAGCAGGATTGTGATCGTCACGCTCGGGTAGAGCAGGCGCAAGATTGCGCGGGTCTCTTGGAGTTGGCCGACGGCACGCCGCAGCGCACTGGCGGTACGACTCGTCTTAATCTCGAAGACGTGGACGTGGCGCCGCTCGACGGTCAGGGCGTCAAGCTCGCGATACTTGATAAAGCCACGGCGATTGCGCCGCTCTTCATACTCAAGAATGCGCCGCTCGTCCAGCTCGATCCGCTCACCGAGCCACTGGCGCAGCGCGGCCTCGGCCTGACCGCCGAAGAGGTCGCGCTGTCGCGGCGGGCGGATGGCCTTCTGGTTCTTGCGGGCCAGCGTGAACTGCTCGGTATAGCTGCGGTAGCGCTTGTCCTCCTCGGTGATCAAGCGCGGGCGACCGTAGGTTTTCATGGCTGCTCCTTACTGTGGCTTGCCAAGCTCAACCGAGCGCCGGTAGGCGGCCCAGATCGCATCGGCCAAAATGGTACGCATCCCGCCACGCTCAAGCTCGGAGATCGCGGCGGCGGTGGTGCCACCGGGCGAGGTGACGGCGTTCCGCAACTGGGCAGGGTGCGTGCCGCTCTGCTGCGCGTAGCGCACCGAGCCGAGCATCGTCTGAAGCACTAGCTCTTCGGTGACGTGACGTGAGAGGCCGAGGTGGACGCCGGCGTCGATCATCGACTCCATCATTAGGAAGAAATAGGCCGGGCCAGAGCCATTGATCGCCGTAGCCATATCCAGGTAAGCCTCACTGTCAACAAACAGCTCGCGCCCGAGGGCACCCAGCACCGTGCGCGCCCAACCGTGCTGGTGCGTACTCACCTCCGGCGAGGCCGTCCAGACCGTCATGCCCTCGCCGATCATCGCGGGCGTGTTGGGCATACTCCGCACCACCGCCGGATGATCGAGGGCCGCGCCGAAGCTGCTCAGGGTGGCACCGGCCACAATCGAGATGACGAGGCCGTCCTCGCGCATGGTGCCGCGCAAGGGCAGCAGCACGCGCTTGAGCTGCTGCGGCTTCACGGCGAAGATCACGACCTGGCCCCAGCGGGCAGCGGCGTGATTATCGTGGCTCGTCTGGATCCCGTAGCGCGTCTGCAGCTCGTGCAAACGCGCCTCGTGCGGATCGCTCGCCAGCACCTGGCCAGGGGTCACGAGTTCATGGCGCAACAAGCCGCCGATAATCGCCTCGCCCATCGCGCCCGAGCCAATCATTGCGATGTGAAGATCTTTAAGCATGGGCTGTGCCCTACTCCCAACAAACAGCGGCTGCGTCCGTACGCAGATTATCGGGGGAGGGTAGCACGGCCCCGGCGCTGCGTCAACCGCGCCGCATCGGTCGTGCTCCGCCCGCCGGGGGGCTGAAGCTATGAACTACATTATGTAAAGTTTACTGACGCGAGCGATTGAACTGTTCCCCCTAGTACAGCTTCTGGAAATTCCTGTCAGGTTGCGCGGTGATTTTCGTAAGACACGGAGCGCAGCAGCATGCGGTTCGGCCTTCGTGACCTTCGTGTGCTTCGTGGTCAAAAACCTGCCGCGCATTTCCGCCAACGTGTACTAGCCCCCACGGTGTATACTGCGGGCGGTCGCCACTAACCCTGGTGCGCCTACCTCCGGAGCATTGTGCTATGCATGCGAACCCGCTTGTGCGCCTGCTGACTGTCGCCCACCATGACCCTGATGTGCAGCGCCGCGCCC
>CAIWXH010000065.1 GCA_903916565.1 uncultured Oscillochloris sp.
ATCTGTCCCCGTCTGCGCGTGCAGCAACCAGAGCAGTTCGATCCGTGCGTAGTGTCCGGCCTGCGCCCGCACCTGTGCGCCCACCTGCGTCAGCACCCGCGCCATGTCCGCGCCGCCCTGCCCGCGCTGCCGCACCCACGCTGCCACCTCCGCCGGTCGCCCCAGCCCACGCGGCGGGTGCAATCGCGTATCGAAGGTCGCCACCTGCACCACCGCCCCACGCGCCTGCCCCGCCCGCGCCAACGCCAGGGCGCTCGCCTTGACCAATGCCTCCAGGTCGCCCGCCATTGCGTCGTTCAGTTGCACCAGCAGCAGCAGCAACGTGGTGCGCCGCTCGGGTGGACGCTCGCGCCCGTAGTAGAGCAGTTCGCCATTGAGGTAGCGGTAGCTCAGCAGCACCGACGGCAGCGCCCATTCACTCGGCAGCACCGCATCGAGCGAGCCACTGCGGGCCAGACCGCCGTAGCCATCCACGGCATAGGTTTGCATGGCCGCGCCGGGGGCGGCCTCGGCCAGCGCGGGCAAGAAGGCCAGCACCTCCGCGAGCAGGGCGTGGGTCAGGGCGGGCAGACTAAGCAGTTCGGTGAGCGCCCGCAAGTCAGCGAGGTCGGCCACACCAAGGATGCCCTGGCCAAGGTCAGCAACAAAGCGCACATCTGCGGGGGCGAGGGACTGGAGACGAGCGAGGATGGGCAGGAGGCAGGAGGCAGGAGGCGGGAGGCAGGAGGCAGGAGGCGGGAGGGACTCTGCGTGTGCGAGGGCGGAGGCCAAGGCAGCGGCGATCTCGGTGGGGTGAGTGCCGAGGGGCAGGCGGTACTCGGTGGGCATGGGTGCAGCCTGGGCGAGGTGGGCCAGCAGGGCGGCAACTGCCACGTCGCGGAGGGCGAGGGTACGGGCAGTGCGAACCGCCGGAGTGGCGGCGGCTGCGCCCAGGAAGGCGGTATAGGCATCGCCGTTGCCCACCGGCGGGGCCACGCCCGTGAGCAGATCACCCAGGTCGGCGGCAAGGCCGAGGGGCAGAGCGGGAGCGAGGTCGGCGGCCGCCCGCCACCAGGACAGGGCGCGGCCCCACGGCTCATCAGCGGCGCGGAGCCGGGCTATGGCAGCCGAGCGGAGGTGGGCCTGTACCACGATGTCCATGCTCATTGGGTCACCTCATGTACGGCAAAGATTCCAGGGAGAACCCATCCACATCTGGTACATCGTCCCGACTCGATCTGCACCGCTGTGGTGGCGTTTCCCACCCGCTCAATGAGCGCCGCGCCGCAGCCGGGGCATGATGTGTGCTGGCCGGGGTCGCCAGGGGCGTTGCTGGCGTAGATGTAGCGCAGCCCGGCGGCGCTGCCGATCTGCATGGCCCGCTCAATATCGGCGAGACGGGTTGGTGGCACCTCGGCCATGCGGTAGTCGGGGTGGAAACGCCAGAGGTGCCAGGGGATGTCCGGGCTGACGGCGGCGAGCCATTCCGCCAGGGCGCGTAGCTCGCCGTCGCTGTCGTTCACCCCAGGAATTAGCAGGGTGGTCACCTCGACCCACACGCCGCGCCGATGCAGATGTGCGATGGCGTCAAGAACGGGCGGGAGCCGTGCCCCGCAGACCTTCTGGTAGAAACGGTCGTCGAAGCTCTTCAGATCAACGTTTGCGGCATCGAGGAGCGGGATGAGTACATCAATCGCCTCCGGCGTCAGGTAGCCGTTGGTCTTGAAGGCGGTCAGCAGGCCGGCCTGTTGTGCCAGGGCCATGATCGCGGCGGCGTAATCAAGGTAGATCGTCGGCTCGTTATAGGTGAAGGCGATCCCGGCGCAGCCCTGGGCAACGGCAGCAGCGACCACGGCCTCTGGCGGGATGATCGCGCCTACGTCGGACGGGCGGGCCTGCGCGATGCGCCAGTTTTGGCAGAAGTCGCAGGTCATGGTGCAGCCGAGCGTGCCCAGGGAGAGCAGCTTGGTGCCGGGCATAACGTGGTAGAGCGGCTTGCGCTCGATAGGATCGGGATGCAGAACCACGGGCCGACCGTCGGCGAGAGCATGCAGCGCACCGCCCTGGTTGCGGATCGCGGCGCAGAAGCCGGTCTGACCAGGGCGCAGCGTGCAGCGGTGGGCACAGAGTCCACAGGCTACGGTGTCGGCCCCGCCGCCGGGTGTCGTGAGCCGGTTGAGCAACGTAAACGTCATACGCCAGATTCTCTCTGTGCTATCCAAAAGCCCGCGCCTCATGCACTGTCGTCATCAGCTATCGGCTATCAGCTATCAGCTATCAGCTATCGGCTATCAGCTATCGGCTATCGGCTATCGGCTATCGGCTATCGGCTATCGGCTATCGGCTATCGGCTATCGGCTATCGGCTATCGGCTATCGGCTATCGGCTATGATCCGCCAGACGCTGGTAGCAGGTAGCCGCGTGTGGCTCATCGTTGAGGTAGCGGTAAAAGGCGGCCGCCAATTCCAGATCGCCCTGCTGCTCCAGTTCGACCGCACATCGCCGCAGGTGTTCGCGGAAGTCGCCGCTCTTCGCCGCGTCTGTCGGCTTGCTACCGAGCAACCGAGCGAGTAGGCTACGCTGTTCTTTTTCGGATAGGGGGGGTGGTGGTTCGGGAGTAGGCTGCGCAGGGACCGGGCGCACCGGCAGATCTTCCAGGTCGCTCAGATCCAGGGGTGGCAGGGCCACGGGGTACACCGCGATCCGGTGAGTTGGTGCGGGTAGGTTGAGGCTGATCAGACTGGCGAGGGGCCGGAGCGCGTCAAGGGGGACGTCGTAACGGCCCGTCAGCGTCAGGACGGTCAGCGTGCCGGGTGGCATTCCGAGGGCCGGGATGAGCAAATCCTGGGGCAGGGCGGGCAGGAGGCGCATGCCACGCGGCAGGAGCAGGGCAGGCGGCTCACTGCGCCCCAGGGGTAGGCCCAGCGGGATGCCGCTCAGTTCGCCGCCGTCGTCGGCGAGGATGAGGGCCATCTCGTCACCGAGGGCGATGCGCGCATGGGCGAAGAGGTGTGCGGGCAGGTGGCGCACTATGCGCTGGAGCCGGGCCAGGGCGCGCCCATCGAGCAGCAACCCGTGGACGGGGCCGTGGCTTGGCCCATCGCGGCGCAATTCTAGCCGTAACGGGAGCCGCCCGGGCGGCGGGGCGCTCAGGCGGGTGATAGCCGGTGCGCGCACCGTCGCCTCAACCAGGCGCTGCATGGCGATACGCGGCGCGGGCGTGACGATCACCGCCGTGCCCCAGGGATCATCCGCCATGATCAGCAGGCAGCGGGTTGGCAGCACATCCTGGATATGGGGGAGGGAGAGCGGGGTGCGGCGGCCCCGAGCCACCAGCACCCGCCGTTCCGGTTCGTGTTCCAGGTCGGCAGGCTCCTGCGCGTCGGCCAGCAAGACGGTATGCGGAAGGTGGCGCAGGAAATCGCAGACGAAGTTCGGGACGGGGCGGATTTCGCCAGCGGTGACGATATCGAAGAGGGCGACGTCGTCAACCTGCGTACCCCGTTGCCAAGAGAGAAAGCGCACGCCGTAGGCCATGCCGTGGCGCTGCACGTAGCCGGCCACGAGCGCCGCTAGTCGCCGGTCGGTGAGCAGGCTGAGGGTGGTTGGGGGGCTTTCGGCGGCGGGCTGGAGCGGTACGCGCAGCAGGGCCGCGAGCAGCGTGGCCGGACGCGGGTCTCGCTGGTAGCGCGTATGATCAGGCCAGAGTAAGGCACGTCCCTGGGTCGGCGGCTGGCCGTCAAGGTCATAGCCGTAGGGCGCGGCGGGGTCGGCGTAGGGCACCAGGGCGTGTTCATCGCCGACGAAGAGTCGGGCGCGGCTGGCGCTCAGACGGGCAGCGGTCAGGGTTCCCTGCACGATGTCGTAGAACGGCGAGGGCGGTTCGCCCGACTCGGCGGGGGTCAGGATGACCAGAGAGACGCCATCCTCGTGGGACTCAAGGGCCACCCCATGCGCCAGATCCACCGCCTGCGAGAGCGCCGCAAGACAGGCCGACAGTCGCCGCTCGCCCTGGACGGCGACGACGCCCTGCGCACCCACGACGACTCCGCGTTCATCGCGGTGCAGCCCCGCGTAGCGTGGGGCCGCCCCGAGCGCCAAGGCGCGGATCGCCACGACGGGCGTGGGCGGCGTGGGCGGCGTGGGTGACGTAGGCGGTGGCGGCACGTGCGGCAGCGCGGGCGGACGCGGGGGTGACGGATCCGGCTTCTTAACCGGCTCGAAGCGGGTTTTGGGGCGCTCGTTGGGCTTGCGTGTGTCATCACTCATGGGTTCTATCCTTCACAACGATGCTGACCTGATTAAAAAATTCGCGATTCCGGGCGTGGAGAGACGCCCCGCCGGGGCG
>CAIWXH010000066.1 GCA_903916565.1 uncultured Oscillochloris sp.
CTCGATGAACTTCCTCCAGCAGTCGCATATCCCCGCGCTGGCGCGGCGGGCCGGGTGTGAGCTGCTCAACATCGGCTTTGAGTCGCTCGACCCCGAGACGATCAAGCAGGTGGGCAAAGGCTCGAACCGAATCGGCATGTACGACACGGTCGTGGCGAATGTGCAGCGTGAGGGCATCGCCATCCAGGGCTACTTCATCTTTGGGCTTGACACCGATACCGAGGCGAGCTTCCAGCAGACCTACGACTTCATCATGCGGAACCGGATCGAGATGCCGGTCTTCACGCTGGCGACGCCCTTTCCGGGGACGCCCTGGTATGACGAGATTGCGCCGCGCCTCCAGCACACGGACTGGAACAAGTATGATGTGCAGCACTCGGTCTACGTGCCGGCGAAGCTCGATCAGGAGCGGCTACTCACGAACTACATCAAGCTCTATCGCGAGGTCTTCTCCTGGGGTGGGCTGCGGCACCGGCTCAGTTGGCACAAGCCCGCGTGGGTGACGCTGGCCAATCTCGGCATGCACGTCTTTGCCCAGGGGCTGACGCCCGAGCAGTTTGTGTAAGTGTGTACCCGTTAGAAGGAGTCCCCATGTCTACCCTCATCATCAACGATGTGTCCATGGAGGCCAAGGTCGGCGAGCGGATGTTGAACGTCGCGCGGCGGAACGCGGCGCATATCGGCTTCATGTGCGACAACGCCGGCACTTGCCAGGGCTGTCGCTGTCAGGTACTCACGGGTGCCGAACACCTCAGTCCGCCCAACGAGGCCGAGTTGGCGTGGATCCCGGCGGCGCGGGTGGCCGAGGGCCAGCGCCTCGCCTGTCAGGCGATCATTCATGGTCAGGGGGAGATTCGCGTCCTCAGCCGGGCCGAGGAGTTGCGCCGCCTGGTGTTCGCCATGATCGCCCCGCGTGCCGGTGAGTCGCGGCTCAACCCCATCGCACCGCTGGTCGCGATCCTTGGGCAGACCAGCCTTGACCAACTGGCCCGCTTCCCAGGGAACGTGTTCGCCTCACTGGTGCGCGTCGGCCCAATGCGCTTCGCCTTCCCGGTCATTGACCGGGATCGTCTGTTCAGCGATGTGCAGCGGGTCGTCCGGCATGTGCGCGCCACCGCCGCGCAACCGACCGGGCAGAAGTTACGGGCGATCCCCATCCTGCGCGCTACGAGCGACGCTGCGCCGAACGAGTCCTAGCGCGCCCATCGGGGGGTTACGGAGAAAGCGATCCCCGTGCGAGCCACTCTCTCGGCGTTGCAGCACGTCTGGGACCAGCACTTCCAGCAGAGCAAGGTTCGCATCTTCCTCTGCGGCTCCCAGATTCACGCGATGGAGTCCCTGCTGACCGAGCAGTCACCGCTCTTTGGGCGCATGACCGGCCAGTGGCTGCTGCGCCCGCTTCCCTTTGGCGCGTTGCCTGCCTTTCTGCCCACATGGTCGCCGGACGAACTGGTGGCGATCTCCGCCATTGTGGGCGGCGTGCCCGCCTATCTTGCATGGCTCCAGCCGGAGCGCAGCCTCGTCGAGAATCTGCGTACCGTCATCCTCACTTTGACCTCGATGGGCAGCACCACGCCCCCGTACTCCAGCCGCAGGTCGAGTCGGCCACGGCCCACCGCCAATTCCCGCTCCACACGGCCCCCACCATTGGCCACCCGGTCGAGGAACGCCATCAGCACCAAGTGCGGCGCGATCTCGTGATAGGCCGTGGTGCCCAACAATGGCTGGCCGTGTTGGCACCAGAAGGTGAGGAAGGCATCGCGCAGGCGCACGGGATCGAGTCGCCCATGGGCATCGATTCAGGCCGGGGTGATCGCGGGAAGGAAGGCGCGGGTCGTCGCGGCCAAGCTGCGGAGAATGATGGCGGCATAGATCGGATTCGCGATCACGAGTCCCGCCTGCGAGTCCAGCCGCACCAACCCGAGATCTTGCACCAATTGGATCGCATCGGCGGGCACATCGGCGGGCACCGTCCCCGCAAGCAGCGGCTCCAGCACCGCCCGAATCAGGGGATCCTCAAGCCGATCCGCTAAGCTATCCTACACAGGTTGTTGAATCCGGGGGGCTGAAGCCCCCGGCTCTTGGGTGACGAAGCCTGCCTTCGCAGGCTGATGCAGGCCGCGCAGGCGGCCTTCGCACCCCGTAGCCCGTGGCTTCAGCCACCGGGCGGGGGCGAAACAACCACTGTAGGATTGC
>CAIWXH010000067.1 GCA_903916565.1 uncultured Oscillochloris sp.
CACCCAGACGGTGCGCGGGGTGCAGGTAATGGCGGACGCCGCCGCCGGAAGGCTCTCGACGACGTGACCGCTCCCGAGCGCAAGCAGGAGCGGGAGCAGCGCGAGAACCAGGAGGCGCATAACCTGGGACTGCCGCCGCCGAGTCAGTGGGGTTAAAATGGTATGATGCACGCTCTGCCAGCCTTTCGTGAGGGGGCACAAGAGTTGTGGTAAAGCTCCATGTAGGGGTCACCGTATTATTCCGGGAAAATCGTACGCTAAGGAATCACCGCGCGGGCGGGCAGAACTGGTATCAGAACCATGCTTCCGGTACGAGTTGACGCTGGCGCGAAGCACCGGTAGAATAGCCGAACGCGTTCCTATGCCTTCCATCGTCCGTGGATATCCTCGGCGATCCGCAGGAAACGCGGCCAGAACTCGTACCAGATCCGTATGTGCGGTACGGAGCACCGATGTCTGCCCCCTCGCCCGAGCCAACACCACTGGTCACCGCCTACCTCGCCACCTTGGAAGCAAAGGCGCCTGCGACGGTTGATGCGTATCGCCGGGTGCTCCGCCAATTTTGCACCTGGCTGCTCGCGCGTCCCGGGTGTGGCGACGGCTTCGCCCCCGAGCAGTTCACCCGCACCGCGGGTGAGACCTACCTCGCCCACCTGGAGTGCGCTGGCCGGAGCATCAGCGACCGCACGCGCGTTCGCGCCGTGCTCAGCAGCTTCGCCCGCTTTCTCATCGAAGACCAGGGCGTCCTGCGCCGCAACCCGACCCGGCAGGTCGTCGTACCACCCCAACCTATTCTTGCCCCGCGTGAGCTGACCGACGACCCGCGCTATGTGCTCCTCTCCCTCATCGAACGCGACGATACGCTCCGGGGCGCTGCCATCTTCGCCCTTGGCTACTGGGCCGGCTGCCGCGTGAGTGATGTGGCCTGGCTTCGCTTCGACGATACCCACGTCACCGCCCGCCAGGGTTCCATCCTCGTCGGCCACAAGGGCGGCAAGCAGCGCGAGATCGACCTCCACAGCCAGGTCGTCGCCCCACTTCACGCCTACCTTCAACAGGGCGACCGGAAGCGCGAAAGCCCCTATGTCTTCACCTCGCAGCGCGCCGAGCGGCTGACCGAGGCCGGCGTCCATCACTGGTTTCGCCTGCTCAAGGCCCAGGCGACCAAGACCGAGTGGGAACTCATCGATGACCTGCGCTTCCACGACCTGCGCCACGACTTCGCCCACCGCGCCCGGGCTGCCGGCTGGAGCCTGGAAGAAATCGCCGCCTACCTGGGCCACACTACGACGCGGGGCACTCCCGCCATTCAGACCACCGCCCGCTATACCCAGGTGAGCCGCGACCGGCTCAAACGCCAACTCCAGCGCCTCTAGCGGCGAGAAAGTCATCTATGCCAACGCGCGATCTCCTCGCGCCGACTCAGCGTGTCCAGTTCACCGCGATTCCCGCCGGGGCGGCGCTACGCTACCCTGGTGGCCCTGCTGCTCGAATGGGCCGCCGTCCTGACCGACCAGATCCTCGACCTGCACAACCGGGTGTTCACGGCCGACGTTCGCCAGTGCGAGCACGCCCAGGCTGCGCAGATCCAGACCCGTGGCCGCCCACTTGCCGAGCAGGTGCGCCTGTATGGGCAGGTCGGCCGCGCGCTCATCGACGCCCGCGCGAACGACACCGCCCCCTACGAGGCCGTCGAGGCGGTGCTCTCCTGGGAGGGTTTTGTTGCCGCTGTCGCCGAAGCCGAGCGCCTGGCACGTTCCGCGACCGCAGACTCGCTCACCCTCCTGCGCAACTACTATGAGCAGATGCGGCGCTACGCCCCCGAGCTGCTCGCAACCCTCACCTTTGCGGGGGCTCCGACCAGCACGTCGCTGCTCCAGGCTATTGACGTGCTGCGCACGATGAACGCCGAGGGGAAGAAGAAGGTGCCGCCAAAAGCACCAACCGGCTTCATCAAGCCCCGCTGGAACCCGCTGGTTGTCACGTCGAAAGGGGTTGACCGGGCCTTCTACGAGTTCTGCGCGCTCCACGAGCTGCGCCAAAGCCTCCGCGCCGGCGACGTCTGGGTGGCGGGCAGCAACCAGTACCGCGCCTTCGCCGACTATCTCCTGCCGGTCGCCGCCTGGAAGGAGCGGCGCGACCGCAACGAGGTGCCGATCACGCTTCCGTCCGACGCAGCCACCTGGCTCGAGGAGCAGCGGGAGGCGCTGCACACGCACCTCACGGCCCTCGCCGAGTACCTCGCGGCCAAAGAGCTGACCGATGTGCGACTGGAACATAAGCGCATCATCGTCACCGGCCTGAGCAAAGCCGTTCCCGCGGAAGCGGAGCAGCTCGCCACCCAGCTCTATCGACGGGTTGCACCGATCAAGATTACCGAACTGCTGCTGGCCATTGATGCCCTCACCGACTTCAGCCGACACTTCACCCACCTGCACACCGGCGTTCCGGCGACGAACCGCGCGGCCCTCTTTGCCGCGATCCTCGCCGACGCGACCAACCTGGGGGTGAGCAAGATGGCCTCGGCCTGCCCAGGACTCAGCGAGGCCGAGCTGGCGTGGGTCAGCGACTGGTACCTTCGTGATGATGCCTACACCAAGGCACGTGCCGACCTGGTGAACGCCCAGCACGAACAGTGGCTCGCCCAGTTCTATGGCACCGGCACGTCCTCCTCCTCGGACGGCCAGCGCTTTCCGATGGGTGGCCGCCGCGAGGCCCAGGGACAGGTGATCGCCCGCTACGGCCCTGAGCCGAGCACCATGTTTTACACCCACACCTCCGACCGCTACGCGCCCTTCGCCATCCGGGCGATCATCGCGAACGCCCATCAGGCGCCCTATGTACTCGATGGCCTGCTCTACCACGAGAGCGCGATCTCGATCGAGGAGCATTACACCGACACCGGCGGGGTGAGTGACCACCTGTTTGCGCTCTGCCCGCCCCTCGGCTTTCGCTTCTGCCCATGCATCCGTGACCTGGCCGACCGCAAACTCTACACGATGCGTCCGCCGCGCACCTATCCGACCCTGGAGCCGTTCATCGGCGGCCTGATCAACACCAAGCGCATCAACGACCATTGGGACAGCATCCGTCACTTGGTCATATCGCTGAAGCTCGGCACCGTACCGGCATCGCGCATGCTCCAGAAGCTGGCGGCCTACCCGCGGCAGAACGGCCTCGCCCTGGCGCTGCGCGAGATGGGGCGGATCGCGCGCACGCGCTACACCATCCGCTGGTATCAGGAACCGCCGCTACGCCGGCGGGTGACGGTCGGGCTGAACAAAGGTGAGGCGCGGCACGCGCTGGCTCGGGCCGTCTGCTTCCATCGGCGCGGGCTGATCCAGGATCGCACGGTCGAGGATCTCCAGCAGCGAGC